>JAJFHI010000381.1 GCA_021775715.1 Hyphomicrobiaceae bacterium
GCCGAGATGATGTTGCAGCGATTGATGGACGAGGAAGTCTCGACCCGCTTTGTCATTCGCGATGCGAAACACCCAACCGGCGCCGCCGTGCTCGTCTCATCGCACGATCGCAACGCTGCCATTTTCACATTCCGCGGCGCCAACACGGCCCTTTGCAAAGACGAACTTAAAGACGACGCGTTCGCAGCCGACCTCGTCTACATCACTAGCCTGTCGAACCAATCTGCCGACTGCTTCCCCGAACTCGTCCGCCGCGCTAAGGACCACAAAGCGAAGATCGCAACGAACCCCGGCGTGCGCCAATTGTCGGCGCGCAGCGGTCCGTTCTTCGAATGTTTGCCGAACATCGATATTCTCTCAATCAACAGCGCCGAAGCTGACGTCCTCGTGCCAAGCCTCATCGCGCAGTTTGGCGAAGGTGGACCCGTCCCACCACTGGAGCCCGGCGATACGCCACCGCGCCTCGTCGCGCGCGGCCTCAATGGCGGCGGCTTTCACATGAGTTTGATCGGTTTTCTGAAAGCCATTCATAGTCTCGGCGTTGGCTGCATCGTCATCACAGATGGCCGCGACGGCGCAATCGTCAGCCGGGACGGCAACATCTGGCATTGTCCTATCGCTGAAAACGTCAAGGTCGCCGGCACGGCGGGGGCAGGCGATGCGTTTGCGTCAACGTTTTCAGCGTTGATCACACGCGGTGACGCTCCAGACCAAGCATTGAAGGCAGCCACGCTCAACGCCGCATCGGTCGTCACGTACGTCGATACGCAGACCGGTTTATTGCAGGATGGTTCATTAAGCGAAAGTTTGCGGGCCTCGGGGCCAGACCTGCACGTGCGTCGTTGGCGTATCTCACAATGACATTATCGCGACGGTCACATCACATACTCGAAAATTGATCCGCTGTTAACTTGACGCTGGCACCTTGAACTTGTTGTTTGAAACTTAGCGTGACGGGTGCAACAGGCGGTGCCGATTAAATCATGAAGCAAGCAACATTGCTGTCGTTCGCAATTGTGGCGGTGGCTGCAATCCTGACGACTTTCGATCCTGCGACTGCAGCGTCCGAGCCGAAAGGCTGTCGCGCACCGGAAGAACTGGCGCGTTTTCAAATGCCATTGCCGGCATTGAAACGCACCGTTGCAGCTGAAAAGCGCCTGCACATCGTGGCACTTGGTTCATCCAGCACGTCGGGGACCGGCGCCTCGTCCGCTGAAAAACGTTATCCGCGTCAGATGGCGAAAACGCTGCGCCAGAAGCTGACCAATATTAAAATTCGTGTCGATAACTACGGCAAGGGCGGCGCGCTAGCAGCCCACATGCTGAAACGCATCAAGTTGAAAATTATTAATCAAACACCGACACTGGTGATTTGGCAGACCGGCGTCAACGATGCCATTCGCAAAGTGCCATTGGAGAAATTTCGTAAGACGGTTCGCGACGGGATCGAACTTTTGCAAAGCCGAAGCATCGATGTTGTGCTGGTCGACCCGCAGTACTTCCCAGGTCAGAAGAAATTCGCCGACTATCACAAGTACATCGCCGTGATGGCAGACATCGCCAAGGAACAACAGGTACCCGTACTGCGCCGCTACGACCTGATGAAATACCTCGTTACGTCAGCACAATACGAAGTCGCGGACCTACTTGCCAAAGACCGCTTCCACCTTAACGACACGAGCTATGCATGTCTCGGCAGGGTGCTTGGAATTGCGCTGGTGCGGGCGGCAAGATAAATACCAGTCGGCCTGTAAGCCGGGTTCTGTCTGGAGGCGAACCTCCGCGACGACCATTCATCTGGGACGCACGTTACCGTACGCCTCAAGCAACCAACCCGGATGACGCGCTTGGAAACACGCGTGATGCTGCAACCGAAATCGCGCACACAAGTCATCCCTATTTGGTCTTGCTCCCGGTGGGGTTTGCCCTGCCACGATTGTTACCAACCGTGCGGTGCGCTCTTACCGCACCCTTTCACCCTTACCACTCATGACCGAAGCCCGAGGGCGGTTTGCTTTCTGTGGCACTTTCCCTGGGGTCGCCCCCGGCGGCTGTTAGCCGTCACCGTGTTTCCTTGGAGCCCGGACTTTCCTCGCAACATCCGAAGACACCGCGCGACCGTCCAGCCGACTGGTGCGGTGTATATGGAGTAGAGGTGGTGGTCGGGTCAAGAGTGTTGGTGGCTTTGTTTGTGCTCACGCTGTTCCTCCTGCGGGCAGGATGCGCACGGCGCCAGGAACGATTCAGATACTCGCTTGTCGCTCGCATCATCGCATCGCTGGGAACGACGTCTATCGTTGGAGAGGAGATAGTGCACGCCACATAACAAAAATGGCGGGCACTAGCAGTGCCCGCCATAAGCCATCTCAAAACGAATGCGGATGTCTTGCCGCCAAATTCGATCAGTTGATCGGCGACAACAGCTCAGGCGCGACAACAAGCTGGCGAACCCCATGTGATTTCTTTTCTTCGAACACATTGCCAGCTTCAGCCCATTTGTCCAGAGAGCTGATATCGAGCTTGGCGCACTGGGGACGAACGCTCCAGGTTACTTGCAGTGGCGAACATTTCGCCTGTGTGTACTTTGGCCCTGTTGTCGATCCCGCAAAGACGACAGCATCGCCGGTACCAGTTGGCAGAGACTTTGCCTGGTGAAGTCCGCCTTTAACATTGCCCGCATATGCGAAGTCAGCAAAGTTCAGCGCACTAGCATCATTCACGACAAGAAACGTCTGCGCCTCGACGCGCAGCTCTGGATTGGCACAACTCTCACTGAGGCAAGAACCAAGACCAGCTCCGGGCTTGATATCGCATGATGTATGGACCCAGTGGACTTCGATCGTATCACCCGGCTTGACACCCTTGAATGCACCCTTTCCGTCGGCCGGGTCTTTGAGTTCGGCTTCAGTCAACTTCGCCGTATCGTTGCACTTGAACCCACCATTTTTTCCAGCACCTGCAAAGACCGAGAAACCAGGGCCTTTGTGTTCCGCGTTCGTATGCGTGTGAATGTTGCACAAGTTCATCTGGCTCGCTGGTGGTGCGAGAGTGAAAATACGCTTGTTCGAGCCCGCAACGTTGGAAATATCTCGAGGCGTCTGTGGCCCGTAACCGGCGCAGAGGTCGGCAGCCTGGACGGTAACTGCCGAAGACAGAACAAGTGCAATCGTGGCCGCGCCGAGGATTTGATTCACAATGACATTTCCGTTGCTCGATTTTACCGAACTCTGGTTACATTTTTGATTTGTCATAGACTTCATAATTCCCTGTCTGTTGTTGTGCCTGCTTAACAGTACATGTCCCGTCGGTTTACGTTTACTCCAGAAATTCAGATCAACGACGACGGTGGCCTTTACCCGACCAACGCATCACCCGGGCCAGGCAACGCTGCCAGCAACCGGTCCAATGTCGCGATCGTCGAGCGATCGATGCGGCCATCAACGCGCGCGGGGCGAAAGTGGCGTTGGAAAGCGGAAACGACGCGATGCGTATCCTGGTCCAGTGCGCCGGTCGCCGCCAAGCCATAGCCGTAAGCAACCAACTTCTCTTGCACGTCACGGATGTCGCTGTTGACTTCGCCCAGTGCGAAGCCAAGATCAACCACGTCAACGGGTTCCGGCGCCACCCAATGGCCGACACCATTTTCGTGTAACCACCACCAGTCGAATTTTTCGCCCGGGTCAATTTTGCGGCCCGGCGCGATATCTGAATGCGCCAGCACACGGTGCGGCAGAATATTATTGCGCGATAGAATATCCTGACTGAGCGCCAGAACAGCCGCCATCTGGGCAGCGGGGAAATCATGATAGCCGTCGTCATGGCCGGGGTTCTGGATCTCAATGCCGATCGACGCCGAGTTGATGTCAGTCGCACCCGACCAATGAGATTGGCCGGCATGCCAGGCTCGCTCGCTTTCGGGAACAAGCTGTGTGATCGCGCCGGCTTCGTCGATCACATAGTGACACGACACCTTACTTTCCTCACACGATAGCCAGTAGATGGCTCGCTCTGCCGATTGCATACCGGTGTAATGCATCAGTAGAATTGTCGGCGTCATTGCGTTTCGGCGAGGCTCGACGTTGACGGCAGCATGCAGGCGCGTGACAAGCGGACTATCCGCTTCAAACACCGAACATTCGTTGTCCATTAAATCTCAGCTCCTGGGCCGTCGTTACGGCTTGCTTGACGTTTGCGGTCCTTCACGATCGCATCATAGGCGGTATTGATAGCGGCAAGCTTGCGATCTGCAAGCACGAGAAATTCCCGCGGCACACCTTCGCTTACAAGCTTATCGGGATGGTTTTCGCGAACCAAACCGTAATAGTGGGCTTTCAATTCCGTGTCAGAAACAGTTGGATCAATGCCGAGGATCTCATACGGGCTGTCAGTGTCGCGCACAAACAAACGCCGCACAGCCAGATAGTCCTCCGGTGACATGCCAAACCGATCGGCGACGACCTTCAGGAAATCTTCTTCTGCATGATGCAGCACACCATCGGCCGCGGCGATGTTGAACAAGCATTCGAACACACTGCGGCGCAGGGCAGTTTCGCCCTCAAGCATCTTGCCGATCCGTTTCGCGTAGATCTCAAATCCCGCCACGTCCTGTGCGGCAAGCTGATAGACCCGCATCACATTGTGCCGCTCATGCTCTGGCACGATAAAACAGTGCTCGAAGGCCTCGACCTCCACCCCAACGGCAACGCCATCGGCTTTAGCCATTTTTGCCGCCAGCGCGACGAAGGCCATCGTGAAGGCCACCTGCTTCTGGATAGGCTTCGGCGGGCGCGAAAAGGCACGGGTGACCAGTGCGCGCGCGTTATCAACCGCGGTGCGCACCCTGCCGGACGACCCCAGCCCAATCATTCGTGCCATATCACCAAAAGCCATCGACGTTGTTTTATCCCGATTAAGGGGCGCAATGAAGAAGGATATTTTCCCGACTTGTCCACAGGAAAGAGATTTTCAATACCGGTATCCGAGCATCTGAGACTTGTCCAATTCGAGCATTAGGCCAATCGTAACGAATAGTCCGCAAAAGACGAATGGCACAAAGCCACAGCGGAGCACAGCTTACTCGGTCCTCAACGGTCGCGACCCGCAGTAGGCGTTAGGGAGACTGACCGATGAAAAGCATGATATTCGCCGTTTTCGCTGCAGGCGCGATTGCGCTTTGGAGCAATGCCCTGCCGGCAGCTCCACTTTCCGGCAATGTAACGGCTCCGCCATACTCTTCGATCGTTCTGAAGTAACGAGCGCAAGAGCCAAAAACCGTCACCGGCGTGGGAATTGGCCCACGTCAACCGGCCAATTTGCCTCTTCGCAGGCAATTACGGCAGTTTATCGCTGCACGACAATTGACGGACCTGACGCCGCCCGATAGCTGATGGCAGATCCAATCAGAGCAGGACGTCAGCACCCCTATGGCCGCTCAAGGCGCTTTCAAACCCGGCAAATGGCAATTCTGGATCGACCGCGGCGGCACGTTTACCGATGTCATAGCTGTGGCGCCAGACGGCCATATCGAAGCCACCAAAATTCTCTCCGAAAATCCTGAGTCCTACGAAGACGCAGCCCTGGAGGGAATCCGCCGAGCTTTGGGCGTGCCTTCAAATTCCCCAATTCCAGCCGACGAGATCTCAACCATCAAAATGGGCACGACGGTCGCCACGAATGCTCTTCTTGAGCGTAAGGGTGAACGGACACTGCTTGCGATCACAGCGGGCCTGGAAGACCACCTTGAGATCGGCACGCAGGCGCGGCCTGATATTTTCGCCCGCCACATCATTAAGCCCGATGTGCTCTACGACCGCGTGGTCGGTGTGCGTGAACGCATTCTATGCGACGGCGCAATCGAATTACCGCTCGACACAGGTCAAATTCGCCAGGACTTTGAGACCGCATACGCTGATGGCTTTCGCTCTATCGCTATCGTGTTCATGCACGCCTACGCCCACCCGGCACATGAAAAGGCGGCCGCAGACATCGCGCGATCCGTTGGCTTTGAACAAATCTCGGCAAGCCACGACGTCATCCCGTTGATTAAGATTGTCGGGCGCGGCGACACAACAGTTGCCGATGCCTATCTCTCACCGATCCTTGCCCGTTACATCGGTCGCGTGGTCGACGGCTTTGCAAGCGCCGACCCGAAAGATCTGCCACGCATAGAATTTATGACCTCATCCGGCGGGTTAACAGGCGCGAACGTGTTTCGCGGACGCGATGCGATTTTATCCGGTCCGGCCGGTGGCATTGTTGGGATGATTGAAACAGCGCGACAGGCAGGTTTTAGTAACGTCATTGGCTTTGATATGGGTGGGACTTCGACAGACGTTTCGCATTCGGCCGGCGACTACGAGCGTGCATTCGAAACCGAAGTCGCAGGCGTGCGCATGACTGTGCCGATGTTGCGCATTCACACGGTGGCCGCCGGTGGCGGATCAATTCTGAAATATGACGGCACACGTTTTCTGGTCGGGCCCGAGTCAGCCGGTGCCAATCCGGGGCCCAAATGTTACCGGAGCGGTGGACCGCTTACAGTGACGGACGCAAACCTGTGCGTCGGAAAAATTCGCTCCGAACATTTCCCAAGTGTCTTTGGCCCAGAAGGCAACGAGCCACTAAATGCTGACGCCGTACATGCAGCCTTTGCAGAATTGGCCGACGAAGTTGGTGATGGCCGGACACCTGAGGACATCGCTGACGGATTTTTGCGCATCGCAGTCGAGAACATGGCCAATGCGATTAAGACCATTTCCGTCGCCCGTGGATACGACGTCACAAGATACGCGCTCAATTGCTTTGGCGCTGCCGGCGGTCAACACGCCTGCATGATCGCCGACACACTTGGCATTGAAACCGTATTGATCGATCCACTATCGGGCTTGCTGTCAGCGTACGGTATGGGGCTTGCAAAAACACGGGCCAGTCGAGAGGTGTCAATTGAAAAGCCTCTCAACACTGAGACTTTGACGTCGCTAGCGCCGCTCGCAAATGAGCGACTGCAAAGCTGCCTTGATGAATTGACGAGCCAAGGCATCAACACGGAGCAAAGCGAAGAACAAGTTCAGGTTCATCTGCGCTACGCGGCAACTGACACAACTGTTGCCAGCGCAATTAGTGACGCGACCAATATGCGGGCAAAGTTCGAGCAGATCTACCAACAAAGATTTGGCTTCACCAGCCCCGATAAGCCGCTTGAAGTTGCCTCGCTCGAGGTGTCGGTTGAAAGTGGCACGCCGCCTCTTTCGGTTGCAGAGATGCCGGTCGACACCGACCACCACGCCCCACCTCACACAATGGCTTCGTTCTTCTCGCGCGGTGCCAAGCATAATGCGCAGATCATCCAACGCGATAGCTTACACCCCGGCTATACAGTCACCGGACCTGCGTTGATCATTGAACCGCACCAAACTGTCGTGGTTGAAGACGGTTGGCAGCTCCGCGTCAGCGCCAACGATCAACTTGTACTCCAGCGCACATCACCGCGCCCTCGCGAGCACGTGGCAGAGACCGCCGATCCGATACTGCTGGAAGTCTTCAACAATCTGTTCATGAGCATCGCCGAGCAAATGGGCGAAGCGCTACGTAACACCTCGCAATCGGTCAACATCAAAGAACGCCTCGATTTTTCGTGTGCGATTTTCGATGCCAACGGTGGCCTTGTCGCCAACGCACCGCACGTGCCGGTGCACTTGGGCTCGATGGACAAGTCCGTCGAGGCGATCATCAAGACGCGAAAAGATGCGACAGACGCAGTCGATATGCGGCCCGGCGATGTATTCATGCTCAATGCTCCGTACAACGGCGGCACACATTTGCCGGACATCACGGTCGTCACTCCCGTGTTTGATGAGCCAGGAAAAAATATCTTGTTCTTCACCGCCAGTCGCGGTCACCATGAAGACATTGGTGGACTGACACCTGGCTCCATGACACCGCGCGCGACATCCATCGATGAGGAAGGCGTCTACATCGATAGCGTCAAACTCGTTGATGCTGGCATTTTCTTAGAGGACGATGTTCGCTGGCTCTTGAACCACGCGCGATACCCAGCGCGCAAACCCGACACCAACATTGCCGACCTAAAAGCCCAGGTCGCGGCCAATGCGCGTGGCGCTGAAGAACTCCAAAAAATGATCGCACAGTTCGGCTTCAATGTTGTGCATGCCTACATGGGGCACGTGCAGGACAACGCCGAGGAGGCGATGCGCCGACTGATCGCGACACTGGACGGCGGCCGCTTCACCACGACGACGGATCAGGACGCGACCATCTGTGTTGCAATCGATATCGATAAAGAAAACCGCTCGGCACGCGTCGATTTCACCGGCACGTCGCAAGTTCAAAACAACAACTTTAACGCACCAGCTCCCATCACTCAGGCCGCAGTGCTTTATGCCTTCCGCGTCATGATCGATGCCAAAATTCCAATTAACGCCGGCTGTCTGCGACCCATCGAAATTGTACTGCCCGAAAACTCTATGCTGAAACCAACGTACCCGGCAGCTGTTGTGGCAGGCAATGTCGAAACCAGTCAGGTTCTCACCAATTGCGTGTTCGCAGCCTTGGGCGTGCTCAGCTCATCGCAAGGCACGATGAACAACTTGACGTTTGGCAACGCCACGCATCAGTATTACGAAACTATCTGCTCCGGCGCACCGGCAGGCATTAAGGCCAACGGCCAAGGCTTTGATGGCGCAGCAGCCGTGCAGGTCCACATGACCAACACACGCCTTACCGATCCAGAAATTCTCGAACTTCGTTACCCAGTTCTGATGGAAGAATTTGCGATCCGCCGCGGCTCTGGTGGCAAAGGGCGTTGGTCTGCCGGTGACGGCACGCGGCGTTCGATCCGTTTTCTAGAACCAATGTCCTGCGCCATCCTATCGGGCTACCGGGAGGTCGCCCCATTTGGGCTTAATGGCGGCGGCGTGGGCGAAAAGGGACGCAATGTCGTGCGCCGAGCCGATGGATCCCAAGAGCCATTACAAGGTTGCGATCAGGTCGAACTTGGCGCCGGTGACGCCATCATCATTAAAACGCCAACAGGCGGCGGGTTTGGCAAGGCCTAAGCAACAACCGCGTTGCATTCAATATATCCTGCACTTCATGTTGGCGCGGCCGTCCAGGCGAGCTACTCTTGCTGCTGGATGGCAGGAGACCGACGCGATGAAGGCCGACGTCGAGACAGACAACACACGACGCCAACACGCGTTCGATATTCTCGAACATAGTCGGCGGCGCGATATCAATGCCCGATTGCTCGACTGGCTGTTGATCACACTCATCACCGCCAACGTGCTTGGCACTATTGTCCAGACTATACCCGAAGTTGCAGCGACCTATGGTCCGGCGCTCAATGCTTTTGACCGGCTTTGCGTCGTTGTGTTCTTGATTGAATACGTTGCACGCCTTTGGGTCGCTCCGGAACACCCATTGATGCATGGGCTTACGCCAGCAAAAGCCCGCTGGCGGATGGCTATGACGCCACTGATGATCATCGACTTTCTGGCGCTCGTGCCCTTCCTCATTGAAACAGCTGTGCCGGGCGTTCCACTTCTTATTCTGTTCCGCCTCGTGCGCTTCTTGAAACTTGCCCGCTACTCGCCGGCGCTTGCAACAATCGGGCGCGTCGTTGCCACAGAACGACGTGCACTTCTCGCATGCATCATCATCTTTGCCGGCATCATGATTGTATCAGCAGCGTTCATGAAAGCGGTTGAGGGAACGGTGCAGCCGGAACACTTCGGCGACATGCCGCGCGCGATTTGGTGGGCGGCTGCAATGCTGGCTAAAATCGGT
>JAJFHI010000382.1 GCA_021775715.1 Hyphomicrobiaceae bacterium
ATTCTTCCAGCGCGACGGCGCCGACATTTTCTGCCGCGTTCCAATTGCGATGACGACGGCAGCTCTTGGCGGGCAGATCGAAGTTCCTTCCGTCGATGGCACAATGACACGTGTCAAAGTTCCGGAAGGCACGGAGGCCGGAAAACAATTCCGCCTCAAGGGCAAAGGCATGTCTGTACTGCGCTCAAAGGTGCACGGTGACATGTACATTCAGGTGGAAGTTGAAACACCGAAAAACCTGTCGCGGCGCCAGCGTGAACTCTTGGAAGAGTTCGAAAAAGAAAGTGCGACCGACACCTCACCCGAAAGCCATGGCTTTTTCGCACGCGTGAAAGAGTTTTTTGACGGTAAGGCTTAGCGATCACGGAAATCGTTTCGTTCTTGCATTTGTCGCCTGAAACCTGCTTCACCCGAGGGCGTCATCCAGGCGAATTGGCGAGTGGGGCATAAGCACCAAAAAGAACTGATCCTCTCGCCCTCCGCGCCCGTATAAACTGTAGATTAACACGCAAACCCTTGCTCATCGACCGTGGAGCCGGAGTTATGAACGACCAAAAATCATCTGGGACGATCGGTCTGATTGCAGCCATTGCAGCCGCCGTTGCAATCACGTTCGCGCTCGTTGTTGTTCTTGTTCAGCCCGCACAAGCCCAACAACCTCAGACCCAGAGCAACAACCTCGAAGTCACACCGAAAATGGCGGCCATGACCGTGCGCCAGCGCTGCAGCAATTGCCACGCGATTGCCCCGGACGTGAATAGGTTCGCACCTCCACTCGTCGGCCTAATCGGTCGCAAGGCTGGCAGCTTTCAAGGCTTTGCCTACTCCGACAAAATAAAAAACCTCGACATGACGTGGACTGCAGCAGCCCTAAACGACTGGCTGGCGGGTACGACATTTAAGACACCTGATATTCGCCAACGCCATGTCGGCATTGCCCACCCGGAGCTTCGCAAAGCAGTTGTCGCTCATATTGCGACGCTCCAGAATTAAGTTGCGGCATGGAAACGCTTGTGTCCCGTTCGCTCCGCACGTAATTTCGGTGGTCTGAAAACTCCTACAAATTAATTCTAAAGGACCGGGTCAATGTCGACACATGCCAAACTGTTGTTTTTTGCTGGCTCCGCCCGCGAGGGGTCGTTCAACAAAAAACTCGCCAGGCTTGGTGCACTGATTGCCGATGCCAACGGAATTAACGCAACGTTTCTCGACCTCGCCGACTACCCGATGCCACTCTTCGATGGCGACCTGGAAGCGTCAGACGGTGTTCCGGAAAACGCGTTCAAGCTGAAAAACGTTTTGAGCGTGCACGGTGGCGTTTTCATTGCTGCACCTGAGTACAACGCGTCCATCACGCCCCTACTCAAAAATACACTCGATTGGATCAGCCGCGCCCGGGGCGACGACGAAGACCACAAGCTTGTATTCGGAGCTCGGTTATTCGCACTCGGTGCCGCCTCACCTGGCGGAACAGGCGGCATACGCGGCCTAACCACCGTCCGCCACACGCTTGAGATGGGCCTCGGCGCGCTTGTCCTGCCCGACCAGTTTCTACTGCCGAAAGCCACGGCGGCCTTCGGAGACGACGGCCATCTGGCCAACAAAGATGCACAGGAACGCCTTAAATTACTGATCCAAAAGCTTGCACGCGCGGCGAAGGTGATGCACGGGTAACCCCATGCAGAAAGAAAACAATTCAAACAAACTCATTGTCGCGCTGGATTTCCCAACGACGGATCTTGCAACTGCTCAAGTCGACCAGCTTGGCGATGCTGTCGGCTTTTACAAAGTCGGACTTGAGTTGTTGTTCGCCGGTGGTCTCGACTACGCAACCACATTGAAAGCCCAAGGTAAGAGCGTCTTCCTCGACATGAAACTGCTCGACATCGCCAACACTGTCGAGAAAGCCGTCGCCAATGTTGCATCATTTGGCTTTGACATGCTGACGATCCATGGCGTCGACGCCAAGACAATGGACGCAGCCGTGCGCGGGCGCGGCAACTCCAACTTAAAACTACTCGCGGTGACGGTGCTCACCAGCCTCAACGACGACGATCTCAAACAACAGGGATCCTCGATGGCACCGGCAGACCTTGTTTTGCACCGCGCCAAACTCGCCCACGAAGCCGGTATGGACGGTGTTGTCGCTTCCGGACTAGAGGCAGCCGCGATCCGTGCAGCCGTTGGGCCGGAGATGCTGATCGTAACGCCAGGTGTTCGCCTTGCAGGCGGTTCTGTTGACGATCAGGCGCGCGTAATTACGCCGGAACGTGCAATATCGGCCGGTGCCACACATCTTGTTGTTGGCCGACCGATTACGCAAGCCAACGACCCCATCGAGGCCGCCGGGATTTTCCGCGCTGAAATTGCCAAAGCAAACGGCTAAACTCAGAACAACACATCAAAATTACCAATCCGGAGAAAAATATGCCTAGAGGATACGTCATCGCCCACGCTACAGTGACAGACCCAGACGCCTGGGCGCAGTACGTCGCCAAATCCAAGGTGGCACTTGATATGTTTGGCGGCACGCCGATTGTCCGTGGTGGCCAATGTGAAATCATGGAAGGCAAAGGAGTTGCCCGCAATGTCGTACTGGCATTTGCCAGCTACGACGATGCACTCGGTTATGCAAAATCACAGGAGTACGCAGAAGCAAAAGCTTTGCGGCAGGGTGCCGGTCACGTCGATATCGTTGTCGTCGAAGGCGTTTAGAAAGCAATCTCGCATTGTCGGTCCAAAACAAATCAACGGAACTCGAAAGCGCCGTTCGCCGTACTTGGCGGGCAAGCGTTGTGACATTGTTTCCAGAAATGTTTCCCGGACCGCTGGGACATTCGTTGGCCGGTCAGGCATTGGTCGCCGGTATCTGGTCTCTTGAAACAACCCCGTTGCGCGCGTTCGGACTAGGCCGCCACAACGCCGTTGATGACACGCCAGCTGGTGGCGGTGCGGGCATGGTCATCCGCGCCGACGTGTTGGGGCCTGCGATTGATGCCGCAGCGACGAAGACCAACCCAGAGGCCCGGCACATCTATCTGTCGCCACGGGGACGCCCGTTGACCCAAGCTTTGGCCCACGAGCTTGCAGATGGCCCCGGTGTTCTGCTGGTCGCAGGCCGCTTTGAAGGCATCGATCAAAGGGTCATTGACGGTCGCCAGCTCGAAGAGATCTCCATTGGTGACTATGTGCTTTCGGGCGGGGAGCTAGGTGCGATGGTCTTGCTGGATGCCGTCGTGCGGCTTCTGCCCGGTGTTGTCGGAGCCCAGGAAAGCCTGGCCCACGAGAGTTTTGAAACCGGATTACTCGAACATCCGCAATATACGCGGCCACGAACCTGGGAAGGCCGCGACATACCTGACGTGCTACTGTCCGGCGACCACGCCAAAATGGCCAAATGGCGCGAAGATGAAGCGCTGGCACTGACCACGGCCCGCCGTCCCGACTTGATCAACAAGCTCGGCGGCAAGACCAAGACAGAGTAGCCTGCATAAGTACCGGCTTAAGACAGGCGTCGCTGCCGCCTTCCAATGGAGACCGAAATCATGAAGTTCACCGTCAATGTTGAATGCACGCCGGAGGAAGCCCGCGGGTTCCTCGGCCTGCCAGACGTCACCAAGGTCAACGACACCATCATGGATGGCATTCAAGAACGCGTCCAAGCCAATCTGGACAGCTTCACCGACCCGCAAAAGTTCTTCGAAACCATGATGTCGGCGGGAACCGGCAATATGGACGCCATGCAGAAGATGTTTGCCGCCACGATGGCACGCGGGGCCAAGTCCAGCTAACATTCGCGCATTAATCCGTAGTCGCTGTAATTTTGATCTAAACGGTCCTCGGCTGGCCCGTCAGCCACCAAACTTAAGCAGGGGTGGGGCCGAAATAATCTCGACAGCCCCCGCCATATCCGCTATACGCGCGATCTTAAATTAATGCCCGACCTGGGTTTCTTCCCAAAATGGGCCGCACGAGCGGTGTTTCGCGCCAGAGATGGCGACGCCGCTCCTCTGCCATGATGTCATCAAGGACAAACAAAAATGAACATCATCGGTCAGCTCGAACGCGAGCAGATGGAAAATATTGTTGCTCAACGCGCCATTCCCGAATTCCAACCTGGCGACACCGTGCAGGTCATGGTCAAGTTCGGCGAAGGCAAGAATGTTCGCAACCAGGCCTATGAAGGCGTTGTGATTGGCCGCTCCGGCGCCGGCATCAACGAAAACTTCACGGTTCGGAAAATTTCCTACGGTGAAGGCGTGGAACGTGTGTTCCCGATCTACTCGCCCTATATCACGGAAATCAAAGTTGTCCGCCGCGGTAAAGTTCGCCGCGCGAAACTTTACTACCTCCGTGGACGTCGCGGTCGTGCAGCTCGTATCACAGAGCGCACGGATGTACGCGCACGCCGCCTGAACTCAGCCTGGAAGGGC
>JAJFHI010000383.1 GCA_021775715.1 Hyphomicrobiaceae bacterium
CTCCGGCATCGCCTTGAGCAGTGCGACATCACTCGGCGTATATGGGCCGGCATCTTGGGAAAATGACCCGCCACTGCGCAGGGCGCCATAGTCAATCGGATTTGATCTGTTGCCCCTGCGAGACCGATAGCGACGCCTGCCGCTGAAGTCTTTGTCGGCAAGAACGATCGGTGTCTGGGCCGGAGCAGCGATGGCCTGACGTGGTACGATCATTTGACGTCGCCGTGGTCCGGCGACGGATTTGCGCAACGCCCCTGTCTCGATTGGGTCGACAGCGAGGGCCCAAGCATCGAGAATTGCCGTCTGCGGTGGCGATATGGCGTGGTCAACGCGATCGATGATCAGGAATGACAACAGGCTGGCCCAGCATGCGAAACAAAACCGGACGTAGCGATGGCGGGCTGGGCCCGGACTAAACGAACGCTGCATAAACTTATTAACTCTCACGCAACCATAAATTCTGATCCTGAGTAAAATAACAGATGTTGGTAAACGAAATCCTGACAGGCCGATCGATCTAGGACAATTCGCCTCGAGCGTAATCGGGACCGGACCGTCTGTTCCGTTTTCTCAACTAATACCGGTGCTTGAAGACGGCTGGCCGGCCAGGCTTCGCATTCAGAATGCGCACATTCCGATAATCAGTATTGGCGGCTGCCTCACGCGCCACCGCATCAGCGCGATGCGCCATCGCCATGAGTTGTGTATGCTCACCACCGCGGTGTGCAGTCTTCGCCTGCTTGGTCGGACGCAGTTTTGGCGGCGTTGTATTTGCTTTGGAAGCTGTAGGTTTCGGTAGGCCTCCGAAGTAACCGGCAACACAAGCGTTGGTCCGCTTCATCTTGGTCAGGTCTTTGTGAGCAACGGTAATCACCGAACCGTCTTTGCACACAAATGACTGATCGGCAGCGGCAGGCGCGGCGCCGAACCAAACCATAGCGCCCATCGTTATCGCCGCTTTGTTTGCGGCGGCTTTCAACTTCGACATCTCAATGTCCTCAACATACAATCCCAAGTTACGGGCTCACTCATCTGACTGTCACAATATGGGACAGCCGTTGAGAAACCGTTCACTGGTTGTATGTCGCGGGCTGAGCGAGGCGCGTTGTATGTCGCCCCGCCCAATTCATGAGGAGGCGTTACGGCGTTACGGATGCGGGATAGCGCCAATAAATCCCCTTGTCGGTTGTGACTTTTTCCAGCGATGGAACCCGCAGTTCGGGTGGGCGTTCGCCAGTTTCAATCAGGCGACCGATATCCTTCAACAAGGTATTGTTTTCGGCGTAGCCCGAGTGGCGCAGACCGAGGCTGTCCATGCTGACGGCCGTGACATCAATCGTGTCGATACCTGCCAGAACAAGCGGACCGATAGCTGGGACATCACCAGCGCGCGGACTGCGATGGAAACTTTCAGACGCGTCCAACGCACGGTCGTTGGCAGCTGCGTAAAGCGTGATGCCGTTTGCCAGAGGTTGAAGTTTTGTCGCAACGTTTTCGAATGTATCGCGATCAACATCAGGAGCGGCCAGAATCAACTGGTCAATTTTGATGCCCGGCGGCGACGTATTCATAAAGCCTTGCAACACGCGCAACAACGGCTGGTTGCCCATCGAGTGCGCGATGATACTGATCTTTGTGGCGCCGCTCTTCTGCGCGACCATCGTCAGGAATTCGCGCAGAAATGGCTGGGACTGTTCAGCACTATTGAGGTCGTAAGTGTAGCTTGCGACATTTCCCCCAGACGGCCAGCTGTACATGAACGGTGCACCGTCATAACCGATGTCATAAGCAACCTGCGCCGTACGGTAGACGGCCAGATCGAAGCTCGTGTTGTAGCCGTGAATAAAAACCAATGCGTGGTCTTTGAACTTCTGAGCTTTCGCCAACCGCGCGCGCACAAGCGCGATCAAGTCCTCCTCGCTCATAGACTTGATGTCCTGCATCGTGAAATGCTTCGTCTTGTCCTCTTTCTCCTCGTAGACGGTGACATTGAAGTACGGGATCGTGACCTTCCACGGCCGCTCAATGTTCGGGACTTGGTGGATGCGTGGCACAGTGACCATCGCACGACCTAGCTCCAGGCGGCGTGCACGGTTGGCGCTGTAATCCAACCGTTTTTCATTTGGCTGCCGGGCGCGGTCGGTGCCAAAGTAAACCGGCACCACGTCCCAGTCGTCCTCTTTCTTTTTCGCAGCCTTGCGTCTCGGTGCACCGGGCGCGTTCGGTTTGGCATCAGATCCATCGCCTTCGCTCCCGAGACTGCGTGGGGCTCCGGTATCTGGTTCAGAACCGGGTTGAGCCCCTGCACCATCATCCGTGGCATCTTTTTTCGCAACATCTTCACCGCCTGCGGAAGGGTCGTCTGGTGAATCGGGTTGCGGTTCTGGCTTTGCTGTTGTTGACGGAGGCGATGGCGGATCCGGTTCTCGCGCGAATTCTTCCTCAGTTATACTTTCCGGTTTTTCGGCGATTTCTGCGCGCGGTTCCTCAGGCGGGATTTCTGCCGACTTCTTCTCTCGGTCATTACTTTCTTTGCTGTAGCCATCAGGTGGTCCAGCCGTTGGAGCCAACGCGCCCTCGTTGTGCAATACCAAAAGTGCAAACGGTAAAACGACGATAACGACCATGAGCGCACGGGCGAGGATTTTCAGCCCGAGCGGCAAATCGCGTAAAACCCACCAGGAAAATGCATAAAGGCCAAGCCCAAGCACTACGGCCAGTCCACTCAGTACCATCGGCGGCAAATCAAACATATCTCTCACCCGGCCAACAAAAAATTACGTAATTGTCAGCGACCATACCAATGCTCCTGGCGCAAACAAAGTCATCATGCCAAGTCAGCGGTTGAAATGCCCACACGATTGCGGTCATTCAGCCACGGATCACGCCGTGGCAAAAAGCGGCAAAGCCAGAAACCCTGTCGAAATCTGACTGTTGCGGGTTGCACTTGTCCACAATTCTGCCCATCGTCCGCGCGCGTCCACACGACTAATCTGAAAAATGAAATAAGCGACCGTGACAAAAGCCAGCCCACGCACCAACGGCCCCAGCATAGAAGATCTCGCCAGCGGCATCCTTGCGGGTGATCGCGCCATGCTGGCGCGCGCCATCACGCTAGTTGAGAGCTCGAACCCAACCCACAGCGCCAGGGCTCAGGAACTGCTGCAGCGGCTGTTGCCGCATACCGGCACGTCGTTGCGCGTCGGCATCACCGGCGTTCCGGGTGTCGGCAAATCGACAACGATTGACCAGCTCGGCATCAACCTGGTTGCAGCCGGTCACAAGGTTGCAGTGTTAGCCGTCGACCCAACGTCGCGACGTACGGGCGGTTCGATCCTCGGTGACAAAACCCGCATGAGTCGCCTGTCACAAAGTGCTGGCGCATTTATCCGCCCATCGCCGACATCCGGCACACTCGGCGGAGTAACGCGCAAGACACGTGAGACTATGGCGCTGACCGAGGCCGCTGGATTTGATGTGATCATTGTTGAGACCGTCGGCGTCGGCCAATCTGAAACCTCGGTCGCCGACATGGTTGATTTTTTTCTGGTGCTATTGCTTGCCGGTGCCGGTGATGACCTGCAAGGTATCAAGAAAGGCATCATTGAGATCGCCGACATGATCTGCATCAACAAGGCAGACGGTGACAATGTCTTGCGCGCCGAACGTGCCGCGGCCGACTACCGCAATGC
>JAJFHI010000384.1 GCA_021775715.1 Hyphomicrobiaceae bacterium
CATAACCAAGGCCGACGTCGACAAGCAGGCTACCATAAATAATTTCGCCGACGAGGCCGGCGCCCCGCGTTTTGACAACACCAAGGCCGTTTGCGGTGTTGAAGTCGCCCTGGACATAGCGGGCGGTGACGCGGTGGTCGATGAATTTCGACGGCCGGTTGTAGGATACCCCGACATCGTATCGTCCATCGTCATCACCTGCTGCGGTGACGACAAACGCGCTGTATTGGCCGCGATAAGCAAGGCCGGTGTCGTTTGCCGCACCAATAAAGTCATCGAAAGTGAGCTCGGCATTGCCGACGCTGCGGAAGCGGCGTGTGTCTTCGCGGACAAGGCCTGTCACTTCGCCACCAAACACTGTGCCCCAGACACCGCCGATAAAGCCGGCCCAGGCATCCTCGTATTCCTCGTCGGAACCATCATCAAACACGCCTGAATATGCGCCGCCAATGGTTAGTGCGTTCGGCAACTGACGTTCGACCTTGACCTCGAATACGGTGTTCGGCGAGACGTCCTCGCTGTCGTTTTCAAAGTCGAAGGTCACCGGCAGGTCGTAAAGCTGGTTATAGCTCAACGTGAAGCCTGCGACGTCGATTGCAAGGGGTTCTTCAAAGAACGACAGGTTATCGTAGTTGATCGAAAAGCTTTGGGCCTTTGCAGGTTGGGCGAGGGCGAGACAGCCGGCGGCAAGCGTGATGATTATGCGGGAACGTGTATATTTATGTTGGCTCATGATCACCTCCCCTAAGCGACAGCTTGAAATTGCGTGCGGTGTACGTGGTCGGCGATCTCGCGACCCATGCGCAAAGCCTCGATGTTATCGATGTTCCAGTGCACACCGCCGTAGATACGGCTCAGGCCGTTTTCGTCTGCGGCTTGTGAGAGGCTGGTCCAATGTCGCGTCACACCTGTCAGTTGCGTCGGCCAGATCACGAGGTCCGGCGATGGTCCGGAGAAGGTGATGCGATCGCTGCCAAGTATGTGTGCCAGCATGCGTGTTGCTGACGCTCCGAACGCTGAGTGGCCGGATACGTAGGTCGGGAATGGTGGCGTTGGGATATAGCTTTTCCAGCGTGGATCTGAGACGACACGCGGGTCCGGGTTGTTGAAGGCGCTGGCGCGATATCGGATCGCTGTTTCCGGGCGCACGATGTCGTAGGCAAATTTGCTGTGCCAGACCGATATCGCGCTGTCTGCCTGTGCCATGCTCATGAGAGCCAGCGCGCGAGCGGATTCCAGGAAGCTCATGCGCTTGTGCTGCATCAGCTGCATTGCGATAAGCGTGAAGTGACCAGGCGGTGAAATCCCCCAGGGGCCATCTTCCCAGAACAACGCGATTTCGGCTTCATCGGCTGTGCGTGTGGCGCTGTCGGCGCCGCCAATCTCTTTGATGTTGGCAAATTCGTCGGCAAATTCCGGACTGCGCGGATCGAGGAACGCTTGCGCGCCGAATTGCTCCGGTGATGACAGCGACCACGGTGTGACGGCGCCGAAACCTGGCAATAGGCCGCGCGCAAAAGAGGGGCGGAAAGCGGGTCCACCGCCGGCATCATAAAGTGGTCCTGTTGGCGTCCACTTCAGCGAGTCGTTACGGCGCGGATAGCGGCGCAGATAGAAATTGACCTTGCTTGGCTCCGCACCATCGTTTGTGCGCTGGCGTACGATGTGGCGGCCAACGTGCTGACCCCAGGCAACAGCCAAAGATTTGGCTTCGCTGTCTGGATAGTGAGCCAGAAATTTGGCCTGGTCGAAAACAAACGGCTGTTGGAAGTGCTCAGCGATGGCAACCGAGCAGGCAACGCCATAGGCGATTTCTGGGTCAGCACCAATTGGCCCTCGGCCAACCTCTGATTGATAGCGTGGGTTGATTCCGTTGGCGGCGAGAAATCCTGCGACATGGCCCATCGCAAGCCCGCGCGTTGCGAGCGGCGGGGCCATCAACTGGTCGCGGACAGCCTGTAGGAGGATGTCGGTCCAATAGTAGGCTGGGTTGATATTCTGTGGCGCGACAAAGCCTGTTAGATAGGACTGGCTGGTGCCAAGCGGCGCAGCGCACCCAGAAGCTGCAAGGGCGGATGTGGCTGCCATGCCGCCAAGGAACCGGCGTCGCGAAACATTGCGTCCGCGGTTTTCTTCGGGCGTAGAACCGGCTTTATTGAATAAGAATTTTTTTTTGCTCATGGCAGTATTGGCCACTTTCGCTTGTGTTTTTGTAACGATGGGAAACGCGAAACAAGAACAAGAACGCACGTGGAACAGCCGCCGGAACGATTAGGTTCGGCAATTAAATTTCACAGCTGGACTTGCAGATGCCGATCACCAGTCTGTGAGATTGCATCCCAGCAAACGTTGTTCCGGTTAATGTCCGGTTAAGCTAAGGGCACAACCCAACTGTCGATGGTTGTTGTGACGATCTCAGTTGCGAAATTACGACGGCAATATTTTCATGTCGCCGGGCGCGATCATCTTTATGGTGTGATGTGCAACCTCTGAGTGGTTCACGTGAAAAGCAAAATTGTTGGGCCCAGTGTTGGGCAATGTTTTGGGAGGAAAGAAAGGTCAACGCGATGCACACCTTTAAGACAATAGCATTGGCAGGACTGGCGTTCGCGGTGAGTTCATCTTTTGCGATTGCGGGAGATCCGCCGATGGGTTTTTTCATAACCAGCGTTGGGTCGGGCCAAGGTGGAAATCTTGGTGGACTTGACGGTGCCGATGCGCATTGCAAAAAGCTTGCAGAAGCTGGCGGTTCAACGGGCCGGACCTGGCGCGCCTATTTGAGCACACAGGAAGACGGAAAACGCGGGATCTCTGCACGCGACCGCATTGGCAATGGCCCTTGGTACAATGCAACGGGCGAGTTGATCGCGAGCGATCTCGATAATCTTCACATCAGCCCAAACTTGGTCGCACGAACTGCGCTTAATGAGAACGGCAAGCGCGTCAACGGTCGTGGCGACAACCCAAACCGACACGATATTCTGACAGGTTCAATGGAAGACGGCACGGCATACTTTCCGTGGGAAAAGGGTGATCACACGTGCAACAACTGGACGAGTTCTGCCAGTGACGGTAGCGGCCAAGTTGGGCACCACGATCGACATGGTGGCGGAAATACATCGTGGAACTCAGCTCATGGCTCGCGTGGTTGCGGACAGGCAGACCTTGAAAAAACTGGCGGCGCAGGCTTGTTTTATTGCTTTGCCGCCGACTGAGCCCCGGCCCCGT
>JAJFHI010000385.1 GCA_021775715.1 Hyphomicrobiaceae bacterium
GCAGCGTGAAACAACCAAAAGGAGAACCATGAAACTTAGACGCTTGCAGTATGCAAAGGCTGCTGCTTAAATCCAACCAGATGAGCCAAAGTCTCCTGAAATGGAAACTCCCATCTGTCTCAAATTATGTGACGACGCACAGACCGGGTTGCAAACTCAGTTGGTGTTATCCCTTCCAGGCTCGTGTGCGGGCGTTCTTCATTGTACTCGATCCTTCATGCTTCGATGTGAGCGCAGCCGCATCGAAACGAGAGCGAACATAAGTGCGGTTTTATTGATCATCGCTCTGTGAACGCATAGCTCAATGACTGGTGCAACGGTTTGAACAGATACGTCATAACAGATTTGCTTCCAGTGATTACGTCGGCTTGAACCTCCATACCTGGAACAATGTGGTGTTTGTCACCAGCTCGACCCAAATATTTGCGCTTCATTTTGATGACGACATTGTAGTAAGACTTGCCGGTAGATGATCGAATTGTTGTTGGCGACACGTCACGGACAGTACCTTGAATCGTCCCGTAAACGTTCGGATCATAAGTCGAGATCTTGAGATCAGCTCTGTCTCCAGGCTTCACATGACCGACGTCTTTCGGATCCAACTGGACATGCGCCACCAACTCCATACCACTGGGCACGATCTCAGCGACCAAACCGCCGGCCGGGATGACTTCACCAGCTGACCGATTGCTGAGCTTTTGCACAACACCTGTGACTGGCGAGTAAACGACTAGTCGGTCCAACCGATCGGTTTGCTTCGTTATTGTTTCCCGGAGTTCTGCCAGTTCAAGCATCAATTTTGATTGCTCTGCAATTCGAACTTGCAGGTCTTTGCGTTTTTGCGCTTGTAGGTCGGCTATTGCGCGGGCCAACTCGGAACTTGCTCGCGCGCTGTTGCCAGACATCGCACTCGTGCTTGATAGCTCTTTTTCGTAGTCCAGCTGTACGTCGAGCAACTGTTTACTCGTTGATACATTCTGGTCGAACAAAGACGAAATCGTTTTCAAACGCTTTTTAAGTATTGCAGTTCGCCGCTCCTGGCTTTGCTGCTGGGCCGATACCGCGTCGAGTGACGATTGAAGCGAGACGACGTGTCTCTGAAGTGAGATATACTCCTTTTTCATCAACGTCTCTTCAGCAACGAACAGCTTCATCTGATTTTCTGCGTGTTCTGGAAAGCGATCTCCGAGTTCGCCGAAGACTGCCTTTCTACCGTGAATTAGAGCGTTCAACCGAATGAGCTGCAGTTCCAAGTTTGCGGCACGTAGTTTCGCACGTTGAAGATCACTGGCAACTGCAATTGGACTAAGCCGGAGGATCGGAACTCCCTCTGCGACGGCCTGCCCCTCGGCCACAAACACCTCTTCAACTTGCCCGCCTTCAAGGTGATGCACGAATTTTACGTTACCGGAAGGCACAATGCTTCCCGTTGCAACGGCCAACTCCCGGATCTGTCCAAATACCATCCAGGTAACAGCAAGAACGAGAAACAATGCGCAGAAATAAATCGAGTTCTTGAATAGGCCTGGAATTCGACCATCCTCGAGCGCAAGCGGCAAGGTTAGCCGCTGCTCGCCGATATCAAGCTCGGGACGAATTACATCGTCTTGTTTTTCTGGTCCGTCACTGGGCTTGGTTGCAGTCATTTCATAAATTCCCGTCGTTGCAGATTTCAAGTCGTAGACTTATCGCGTTGCAGTTATCTGGGGCCGCTGCCTGAAGCGGACGTTAGGCGCTTTGCCACCCTGATTAAGAACCAGCGGCACGATCTCATCAGGCGGGCCAGAAGCCGCAACTAATCCTGAATTCAGTAAGATGACCTTGTCAGCCAACTTCATGTGGCTTGGACGATGCGTTGTCATTAAAACCGTTGATCGGCCCCTAAATTCTTGAAGAATCTTCATCAACCTAAGATCTCCGGCCTGATCAAGCTCACTGGCGGGCTCATCCAAGAGATAGAGCTGTGAAGATTTTAAAAAGGCCCGAGCGAGCACTATTTGGCGTAAGAAGCCGTCCGAAAAACGGTGCTCGTCACGACCGAGTAGCATCGTGTTTAACTTGTCAGGAAGTGCCTCGATATCTTGCCGAATTCCTACGCGATCAATCGCTTCGGTGATGTCATCGAGCGTAGCGGTTGGATCAGCTAGCCGAATGTTGTGGATTATCGAGCCACTGAAGATTGCCGTTCGTTGTGGCGCATAGCCAATCGATTGGCGCAGCTCGGCAAGATCAAACTGGCGCGTGTCCAAACCGTCGACGAAAATCGACCCACCTTGGAGGCGATAAAGACCAAGGATGACTTTAAGCAGAGTGGATTTGCCGGAACCACTGTCGCCCGTAATCGCAACCAGTTCACCGGGCGCTGCATCAAACGAAACGCCTCTCAGCGCCGGTTCGTTCAGGGACGAATAGCGTAGACTGGCACCGCGCAATGCAACGTGTCCTTGCAGCGAACGTTTTATCGTCGGCAAGCGGCCAGGGTTCCGCTCCTGTGGCAATAACATGAGATGATTGATTTGTTTGAAGCTCTCAATTCCCTGACTAATCTGGCCGAGGCCAAGAAACACGGACTGTATTGGCGCTAGGCCGCGCCAAATTAGCGCCGTCGTCGCGATCAACGCGCCAATTGACATGACGCCTTCCATGGCGCGCAAAGCACCGATGCCAACAGTCGCGACACCAACAAGTATGACAAGCAGTTGTGCAAGCGTCTGGACAGTTACATTGTACTGTTGAGATTTAAACTGATTGACTTGGTGTTGGCTGCTAATTTCACGATATCGATTGAACCAAACCTCTTCGGAAGAATTATCTCGTATGACGCCGTGCTTGTGCACCAATTCAGAAAGAAAGTTATTCCGCTGAGTGCTCGAGAGTCCGACTTCGCGCTGTAATGCCCGCGATTTTGGCACAGTAATCAGTGACATCACACCATAGATCGCGATCAAGCCAAGTGGCAGAAAGCCGAGTGGACCGCCAATCCAAAATACGGCGGCGACGAAGATCAAGAGGAATGGAATATCCAAGAGCGCCGTCGCAAGCGAACCAGAAAAAAGGTCGCGAATACCTTCAAACTGACGAAAACGCGATATTTGTGAGCTCGCAGACGCAGACTCTGTAAGGGACACAGGCATGTAAATAAGGTGACGATAGACATCAGTCGCGACTAGGTTTTCGATACGCGTGCCGAGATACGCAAGCGCCCGCCCACGGACCCTTCTCAAGGAAAGTTCTGTTCCGATTAGTATTGTTACGCCGGCTAAAAGGGTGGCGAGCGTGGCGAGTGAGTTGGTCATTATCGCGTGCTGGTAAACACCCAAAATAAAGAGCGGTAAGGACAATGCGAAAATATTGATCAAGAGCGTCAGACCGAGCAAAACTGCCCACGTTGACCGAAAGCGAGACAACAGGTCCATCATCCAGCCGCCATGATGTGCGTCAAATTTTTTCTCGTTCTGAGTGTCCGGTTTCACAATGTAGGCAACGCCACGGCGACCATCCGGTGAAAGGTATAGCGTCTCGTGCGTTTCACTATCAAATATGCAGAGTGATCTATCCGCCAACACTTTCGTAACAAGAGTAAGATGACCGTTTTCGTCTTCGAAAAGACACGGAACCATCTCGCTCGTGATGCCTGATAGCTTTGTGCTGTGTTCAATCGTCGTAAAGTTGAGTTTCTCTAACACCGAGCGCAGGCTACACAAATCGAGCAATTTCTCGGAATGGGGCATCGCCTCGGCCAGCTGGCGCGCTTCGCCGGCCCATTTGAGCGCATCAAGAAGTGGACCAAGGCAAGAGCCGGCCGACGTAGAATTGTTTCTTTTCCGTGACTCAACAGGAGAGAAGCACTGCTCAAGCATGCGCTGCTGGGCCGCGACAACATTCATGCGACCGTTGTTACTGTTTTTTTCTCTAGGCGCGAACGACATGGATTTGATTCCGTCCCTTATGCCATTTTGGCTGTGGCTGCAGGTGAGTTCTCAACGGGATGAATTTGCATGAGCTGGCCGTTGTGCAGTTCGAAAACACGGTCTGCAATTGCGAGCAGAGATGGTCTGTTAGACATCAAAACGCATGTCATTCTGCCATCGCCTCTTACTGCTTGTAGACCTGCACGCAAAGCCGCATCAGCTCGCATGTCGAGACGCGAGTTTGCTTCATCGAAAAGGAGAACTTGCGGTTCGCCGGCAAGAGCGCGGGCAATAGAAATTTGTTGAAGCATACCTGCCGGAAGAACCTCTGCAGCAACATCGCCAAGCGGCGTGTCATATCCCTTTGGCAGCCGGTTGATATGTTGCTCGAGGCCTATGAGCTGTGCTGCATGTCTTCCGACCAAAAGTGCATCACCTCGCCGGTGCATGATGATGTTTTCCAAGATTGTCCCTTGGAAAACCTCTGGGTCCGGCCCAACGAAGCGTATTCCAGCGAGGATCACCGCCCGATCACGGCAATTCAAATCCTGCCCAGCAATGTATGTGGTCCCAGACGTCGGGGTTAGTTCGCCGCGCAAAAGCCCCAACAAGGTCGATTTGCCGCTAGATTGCTCGCCCTTGATGCCAATGATCTCGCCGTGGGAAATCGTCAGTTTTGGAATGTCAATTACCGGCTCGCTGGTACCAGGATAAGCATATGTAACGTTCGTCAACTGAATGTCCCCGGATTGGATACCCTCTGTGGATGGACCACCAGTTGCATCAAATGGAAGTTGCTGGAGAATCTGCGCACGCTGTTCGGCTAGCTGCGTCGACTGGAGTTCGAGAAGAACTGGAATTCCGCGAACGACCGGCTGAATTAGCCGACTTGTGAGCATCGTTGCGCACGCGAGAGTTCCAATGCTGAGATCATTGCTAATTACCATTAGCGCGCCGGACGTCACCACAACCACGAGCACCACGCTAGTAACAAGGTTGGTTGTCGCGGTGAGTTCATTTGTAAAAAGGTTTTTGCGGAAGACTGTTCCAACAGCGGCGCGCTGCAATTGCTCAAATTGACGTTCAAGTTGCGGTTCCATTGCACCGCTAGTCGCCGCGCCGATATGTTGGAAGGTCTCGTTCAAGAAACTAAATCGCTGACGATCCAATTCGCCGCGAGCGCGCAACATTTCACGCAGGGCACGCGCCTTATTGTATGCATGTGCGGCCAGTAGCGAAACAACTACGATTATGGCGAACACCAGTGTGCCAGCCACCAAATAGATCGTTATCAGGTATATTAAGATGAATGGCACATCGAGTAATGCCAGTCGACTATTACTGGCTCTAAAACGATTAATCTGATCAAGCGATTCAAGTCGATCTAGCCAAATGCCAGCCGAGTCCTCTTTAATTCGTCGGCTTGATGCATGCAATATTCTATAAACAATCGATGCATCGTTCTGAAATGCATCTTGAGCCGCGCTCCAAAACATCAGATAGGACCGCATCGCCTTGAGTGCTGCCTCAGCACCCACCACGATTGCTAGGCCGCTCAAAAGCCAGAACAATGTTTCCAAAGATTGATTGACCAACACCCGATCGTAAACTTGAAGGATCACGATCGGCAAAGCCAATCCAAGCACGTTGATAACCAACGACGCCACGATCACAGTGTTGGGTATCCCTGTGAGATAATTGCTAGCTGTCGACACAATCCGCAGAACCCAACGGGACACAGCCGTCGGGATCTCAGATAGGTTGTCGGACATTCCAAGATGGCGAAAATAGAAAGAAAGTGATGATGACCGCGGCTGGTCAACACCGTATTCATCGACAATTGGTGGCATGGAGCATCTCGCACTCCAAGACAGCGCGTCATACGCTTGTTCGGAGAGGAAGCAGTCGCCGTGGGGTCATTCCACAAGCGATGGAGTCAAAAGCTGGATCGCTTATGAGAACACCTTGTGTGCAATTTATCTATTATGAAGGTTAATTTTCGAATAAATAATCCTTTTCGAAAATTATTCAATTTTTATTCAAATACGGAATTTTATTAATTGGAAATGGATATGCTGAAAATAAATATATGAAAATATAGATCCAGATAAATAGAAACTCTGGCCAAACTATTACGTCGAAATAGTGCAGCAGCATATTGTTATGGAGTGGTCACGGTGCGCAAAAAAGGCGTCGATAGCACATCAGAGAAACAAAACTCTGATGACGGCCTGGGTGAGCATTTTGAAAAATTATTCGCACAAGATTTAAAGGCTAACTTGCGGCATGACTTGGTTGCGCCCGCAACAAA
>JAJFHI010000386.1 GCA_021775715.1 Hyphomicrobiaceae bacterium
AAACGAGCTTACGCCACCAAAAATAGCAAATAACCCCAGCACTGCACCTGGATTGGTGATGGTGAGGAAAAAGGTCTTTGGAATATCCCAGATATAAGTCCGAAGCGTTACGGAGGCATCTTCCACACCTCGATAAGCATCAAGCTGCGGCTTCGTGAAATAAAGTTTCACGCCAAAAGCAATCAGCACCCAGCCGCCGATGATTTGAATGATTGCACGATGGTCTTGAACGGCACCAGAGATTGCCCCGACGCCAAGTGCTGCAAACAGAGCAATCAAGCCATCGCCAAGCACCGCGCCGATGCCAGCTGCAACACCGCCCCAAAACCCACGCTCAATCGCGCGCTGGATGCAGAGCACATTGACGGGACCGACCGGGGCAGCGACCAGGATGCCGATGACAAGGCCGACCGGAATCAAGAGTGGATTGGGCATCATGGCGCTAACCTTCCAGCAGCGTCAGGTTTCAAAGCCACGCCCATCGCCGGTGGTTGCACTGTATAATCGACCTTGAAATGCGCAGCCCGCTGCAGCCGTTTCCTATCCTGCACTTAAGTTCCTGAGCCCCCTCTATCGCCATCTCATAGACTTCGCCGCCAACACCCCCTGCAAGCAACTGAAATCTGCATACCTATCCTGCCTCGTCTTAGACGTAGTTGCGCTAGCGCCTATTGTCCATGAACCGACAAGATGCCCTCAACTAAAGGAACCTGGCGGCGCCACACACAATTTTGCCATTATTTTGCCACGGCGTGACCGCGATCCGCATTCTGTACACCATATAACAGATGTTCATTAACCATGTTGGCGAGTTCGCATAGTAAACGGTTTTCAAAGGGATTAGGCGAGTTGCTCGTACAATTCATGAGTAGGGGGTGCACACATGTTGGCACGCATCATCGTCCTTGCCCTCGCTGCAATCGTATTTGCAGCGCCGTTATCAGCCGCTAAGAAAAAAAATAACGACGGCTGGGGGCAGTACAGCAAAAGCTACAACAAGAAGTTCTACAAAAAAAAGAAGTATTACAAAAAGAGCAGGAAGTACCGCAAGGCGTACAAGAAAAAGTACAAATACAAAAAGCACGCAAAGAAAACCAAATATAATAAGAAATTTCCTCCTGGCGCTGCCAAGTGGAATGGTGGCCCAAAACCATATCTCGCTGGTTCGGCTCCGCGTGTGGTTAAGTTCCGTGGCAAGTACAAAGTCGGCTCGATTGTTATCGATTCCGCACGCCGCAGACTTTATTACGTCCTGCCGGGCAGGCGCGCATATCGCTATCCGATCGCGGTTGGCAAACGCGGCTTCGGTTGGACTGGCGTAAAACGCATCACTCGCAAGGCAAGCTGGCCAGCATGGCGTCCACCCGCCGAAATGCGCAGACGCAAACCAAAACTGCCAAAGTTGATGACGGGCGGTCTATATAACCCGCTCGGCGCACGCGCGCTTTACCTTGGTGGTTCGCTCTATCGCATCCACGGCACTTATAATACGGCATCCATTGGCACGGCCGCATCGTCGGGCTGCTTTCGCATGTCCAACAACCACGTTGTACACCTGTCGAAGATCGCCAGAGTTGGCACGACGGTTTACGTGCGCAGGTCGCTGCCGAAGTACGCCGCATCGAAGTAGGTGAACTTCAAGTCGGCTGTGCTCGCACGCACCGATCAAACAACATGAGCCGCGCGCGGGATTGCAATACGCATCCCGCGCGTTTTTCTTTCGAGCGGCAGGTGCAGGTTAGGCCTAAATGCTGTGAGACAGACACAAGACAAAAACTTAGAGCGCGATCACAAATTCAACCCAACTCCACCTATTTCTGAACCGTTCTAAGGCACCAGATGAAACAGGTATTCGTGCAGCGGCGACGGACCTGGCATCAGGTTGATGCCAGCTGCCGACTTGGCGATATAGAGACCAATGACCAGGGCGAGCATCAACGCCGTGCCCGTGGAGCCAACGAAAAAGCCGAACGCCAAATCCTGCATCGACAGCTGCGCTGCTTCAGAACGTCCTGCCTGCAGTTTGGAATTGTCGGCAACTCTGGCCATGCGGCACCCTTAATTCGTGACCGAACTTGAGACAATCTCAAGCCACGGAACAAGTGGTTGCAATCTAAAGGCCATGCGGCGAGTTGTAAATCCACCAAATCTTCTAGCAATTGAAATCAAACAAACTTTTACGGGTTTTGCGACCAAGTCGAGCGCGTAATTCAGGCCACCCGGCTACGCACCTGAGACCTCTAGAAACCGAACTGGGGCGCCGCGGGCTTCACCAATGATCTCACTGTCCCACATGACGCGACGACCGCGAATGATGGTACCAACCGGCCAGCCGGTGACCTGCTTGCCATCGTAAGGCGTCCAACCACATCGGCTGGCGACCTGGGCATTGGTGATCGTCTCGCGCCGTCCCATGTCGACAATCGTGAAATCAGCATCGTAGCCGACAGCAATGCGGCCCTTACCTCGAATGCCAAAAATCCGCTGGGGGCCATGTGAGGTCAGGTCGACAAACCGCTCCAGCGTCAGGCGGCCAGCATTAACATGATCAAGCATGATCGGCACCAGCGTCTGCACACCCGTCATGCCAGAGTGCGACTGCGGATACGGCACATCTTTTTCTGATTTCAGGTGCGGCGCGTGGTCGGAACCCAACACATCGACAACGCCCGAAGCCAGTCCCGCCCAGATACCGGCCTGGTGGCCAGCATCGCGCACAGGCGGGTTCATTTGTGCGTATGTTCCAAGCCGCTCATAACAATCGGGCGCCACAAGTGTCAGATGGTGAGGCGTCACTTCAACGGTCGCCCATTCCTTATGTTCTGCGAGATAAACCATCTCATCGGCCGTTGAGATGTGCAGTACGTGAATGCGTTTCCTGTGTTTCTTAGCCAGACCAACCAAACGTTTTGTTGCCATCAATGCGGCGGTCGCATCGCGCCAGATGGGATGTGAAGACGGATCGCCCGGCACGCGTTCGCCCATCCGCGAAATCAAACGTGGCTCATCCTCTGCGTGGAAGGCGGCACGACGGCCAAGGTTCGCGATGATGCAATCCAAAGATGCGTCATCTTCCACCAGAAGGTCACCCGTCGACGACCCCATGAAAACTTTAATGCCAGCCGAACCTTCTAGCTGCTCCAGCTTGGCGATATCTGCAACGTTTTCTCGTGTACCACCGACATAAAATGCAAAGTCACAAAACATTCGATTTCGCGCGCGACTGACTTTTTCGGCCAACCTCTCGGCGGACGTCGTCAACGGTTTGGTATTCGGCATTTCAAATACAGCCGTGACGCCACCAAGCACCGCACCACGGCTTCCCGTCTCAAGGTCTTCCTTGTGATCGAGACCCGGTTCACGAAAGTGCACCTGACTGTCAATCACGCCAGGGAGGATATGAAGGCCCTTGGCATCGATGATTTCGGCCGCCGCCGCAAGTGCCAGATCCCCGATCGCCGCAATACGGCCGTCCAACACCGCAATATCGCAAACTGCCCGGCCATCGTGGTTGACCACTGTTCCACCGCGATAAATGACGTCGTAGTTTGTAGCCATGGCAGAGACGATCCTTTATGGGTCGAATGTTCAATTCGTTGGCGGGACGCATGGCTGGCAATAAGCCAGCATTGAAGTATCCCGCTCGCATACGTAAATTGAAGGCCGGATGCAACCGAGAGCAAGGTGATTATGCCCGAAGTCCAGACAGCTACTCTCAAAGACCGCGGCGTGATCCGTCTGTCGGGCGTCGACTCGCGCTCGTTGCTACAGAATGTGATTACGAATGACATAGTGGTTCTTGACGAGGCACCGTCGCTTTATGCAGCACTCCTGACGCCTCAGGGCAAAATCCTGTGCGATTTTTTCGTTGTGCGTGATGGCGACGATATCCTGATAGATGTTGCCCAGACAGAGCACAAAATGCTTCTCACCCGTCTGTCGATGTACAAGTTGCGTTCAGCTGTTGAGCTGACGGACGCGTCTGACACGATGTCTGTCGAAGTCATGTGGGGCGATGGACAACCTGAGACAAGCAACGGCGGCGTGCTATTCGTCGACCCACGCCTCGCGGATCTGGGCTGGCGCGCAATTGTGTCGGCGACAACGAACTCCGATACCGGCTCCAACGCTAAAAATTATCACGCACATCGCATTGCACGCGGCGTTCCCGACGGCGGACAAGACTTCGCATTCGGCGATGCCTTCCCACACGAGGCGCTTCTCGACCAGCTCAACGGCGTGTCATTTTCGAAAGGTTGCTATGTTGGCCAGGAAGTCGTCAGCCGCGTGCACCACCGCGGCACCGCTCGCAAACGCATCGTCCAGGTTGCCAGCGCCGATGCCGCACCGTTGCCGGAACCTGGGACAATAATCACAGCAGGACCTGCAAAAATCGGAACACTTGGGTCGTCCGTGGCCAACAATGGCTTGGCACTGCTACGTCTTGATCGTGCTGATGAAGCAATCGCAGCAGGCACGCTCATAACCGCTGGCGAAACTGAGCTAAAGATATCCATCCAACCGTGGGCTAAATTCTCGCTCGCAAATGCCAGCGGCAAGTCCGACGCCAGCGCTACAAAATGACCGGTCCTTCCACACAACCAAGTCGTTGCCCATGGCCGGGCGTCGACGACCCGCTCTACACACATTACCACGACACCGAATGGGGCGTGCCACAGACCGATGACGTTACCTTGTTTGAAAAACTGACACTGGAGGCTTTTCAGTCGGGACTGTCATGGCTGACGATCCTGAAAAAGCGCGAAAACTTCCGCAAAGCCTTCCACGGTTTCGACACCAACAAGATCACCCGCTATAAACAAAAAGACGTCGACCGGTTGATGGCTGACGCGGGCATCGTGCGCAACAAGGCAAAGATACTGGCGACCATAGATAACGCACAGGCTTACGAAGCCCTGACGAAGGAAACACCGTTTGCGCAATACCTGTGGGAGCACGTCGATGGAAAACCGATCATCAACAAGCCGAAAAGCATGGCCGACGTTGCCAGCCAAACAGACATCTCACTGGCGATGTCAAAAGCACTGAAAAAAGAAGGGTTCCGTTTTGTTGGCCCGACGACGATGTACGCCTTGATGCAGGCTATGGGAATGGTCAATGATCATCTCGTCACCTGCCATCGACACGCACCCTGCGCCAAACTACAACGCGCTTTTCGCGCTCCTTAATCCCTGCCACAAACAACCTCAGCAGTAACAATGACAAAATCAAAAACACTGGTGACGGACGAAGCCCCACGCGCGTGGCAACGCATGCTCTCTGGGCGGCGCCTCGATCTTCTCGATCCCTCACCTGATGACATCGCAATTGAAGACATCGCACATGGTCTGGCACGCGTTGCACGCTGGAATGGACAGACCCATGGCGAGCACGCATTTTCCGTTGCCCAGCATGTCGTCGTTGTTGAGCGCATTGCAGCCGACCTTAACCCAACTTGGCCAGATCAATGGCGTCTTGCCGCCCTGCTTCACGACGCAGCCGAATATGTTGTCGGCGATCTTATCAGCCCATTCAAAAACGCCGTCGGTCTGAATTACAAAGCGCTGGAGAATCGTTTGATGCAGGCGATCCATTTACGCTTTGGTTTACCGGTCGAGTTGCCAACTGACATTCAGAGCGCCATCAAAAACGCTGACAGCATTGCAGCATTCTTCGAGGCCACGCGATTGGCTGGATTCGAATTAGACGAGGCCTATCGCTTCTTCGGCGCCCCTCCCGAAATGGGGCCAGATTTGGGCACCGAGCTGGATGCACTAACGCCCTTGCCTACCGGTTGTGCTCAAGGCCAATTTTTAATGCGGTTCAATGCCCTAGGCCATATTGCTCGGCATTAATCATTGCCTTGAAGGTGCCCGATTTGGGGGGTCTGGTCTGTCACTTGATTGGACAGCGTTTCCAGTCACGAATATCATATTCTCCAATATGAATATGAATTCGTCTTTGCAGCTCCTCTAACACGAAGGAGTCTTTTCATGACGTCAGAGGCTAGCCTCCAAAATTTTCATAGCTCCCCCACGACCACGAAACATAAGAAACCTACAACAATGAGTCGCGTGGACACGGCACCAGTTGAGATTGGACTAAATGCGGCGATTGTAGCTTTGACGAGGGATGAACCTGTCGTCCTGACAGTCCGCGACAATGAAACGAGTGATGGCGAAATGGCTGACGGACTGCCGTACGGTCCCTTTGCTCCACTTGAGCACCGTACGCTTGATATCGGTCTGAGAACCTGGGTTGCAGAGCAAACAGGATTAGATCTTGGTTATGTCGAACAGCTTTACACGTTCGGCGACCGCGGCCGCCACGCGCAACCACGCGATTCAGATCCTCATGTGGTCTCCATCGGTTATCTTGCGCTTACTCGCATTGATGCCGCTGCCGAAATTCAGTCTGGCAGTTGGCGAAGCTGGTACCACTTCTTCCCATGGGAGGATTGGCGCAAAGGTCGGCCTGAGATTCTTGATGCCACGATCGGACCGCGCCTGAAAGAGTGGGCGACAAAAGATCAGGGCCCAAGTTCGCAAGCACGCCCGCTTGATAGGCAGCAACGCATCCGCATGTGTTTCGGCCTTGATGGCGCGCAATGGGACGAAGAGAAAGTGCTCGAGAGATTTGAACTTCTCTACGAAGCCGGCCTTGTTGAGGAAGCCCATCGCGATCGACCTGAAACCGCCGGTGGATGGGGAGAAACACCAAAACTTGGCGCCGCTATGCGTTACGATCATCGTCGCGTTCTGGCGACCGCTATCAGTCGCGTTCGCGCCAAGATCAAGTATCGCCCGGTTGTTTTCGAGCTGATGCCCGACGATTTTACGCTGTATGAATTGCAAAAGACCGTTGAGGCCATCCTTGGTCCACACCTGCACAAGCAAAACTTCCGCCGCTTGGTGGAAAGTGCAGGACTGGTCGAACCAACAGGAGAAATGAAAACGCGCACGGGTGGACGGCCTGCAAAGCTGTTCCGATTCCGCCGCGACGTTCTTCTCGAACGCCCGGCCCCAGGGGTGCGGGTGAAACCAGGTCGCAGCTAACACCAAACTCGGCTCCACCCATTAAACCCGGAGCGTTGAATTCAATTGCCGCCAATACCAAGTCAAAAGTATTGGCGGCAAGTTTTTATCGGCTGATCGAAGACCCAACCGTCGAGGCGAAAAGTCATAACGATCTGAAATGGACATAGCTGATCACTATACGTCCGCTTACGGGAAGCGCTGGTACAGTCCCAAATCACGAATTCGCCAGATCCTCTGGCTTTTCTGTCCGTCGTAAGTTAACTTAGCGCTACTTGTAATTGCTCCGATCGAGCATATGTATAGACTGCCGGCACGTGCGCCGGTGCTTTTTACGCACCAGATATACTCAATTTGAGCATATCGAATAAAGGTATAACGGAGGCAAGAAATATGGGCTTTATTGAAACGCGGACACCCGACACCGCACCGAGCGCGCCGCAACACACGCCGGATTGCTTCAAGCCAATTCCACGCCCCGATCTCACCTATACGCCCGAGGTCGCTGCCGAAATGGCACCGATGTATGACCGCGTGAAAAATGTGATCACGCCGATGGAATGGCCGCACTACGCGCCACTCATCAAGGCGATCAACGACGTAAAAAAACAGCGCAACGCTGTAATTTTGGCGCACAACTACATGACGCCCGAGATTTTCCATGGCGTCGGCGACATCGTCGGCGACAGTCTGCAGCTCGCCAAAGAAGCCGCTGTTGCAGAAGCCGATGTCATCGTGCAGGCTGGCGTGCACTTCATGGCCGAGACGTCGAAGCTTTTGAACCCGGACAAGACCGTATTGATTCCCGACATGAAAGCCGGGTGTTCGCTGGCGGCTTCTGTGACGGCTGAAGATGTGCGCATGTTGCGCGAAGCCTATCCCGGCGTACCGATCGTGACCTACGTCAACACCAGTGCAGCCGTAAAAGCCGAGTGCGATATCTGCTGCACGTCATCGAATGCCGTGAAAGTTGTCGAAAGCCTTGGCGCGCCACGCGTACTTTTAATACCCGACGAATATCTGGCCAAGTACGTGCAGACGCAGACGGATGTGGAAATCATCGCATGGAAGGGCCGTTGCGAAGTGCATGAACGTTTCACCGGCGAAGAACTTGAAGCGTTCCGGGCCGCTGACCCCGCCGTCAAGATTATCGCGCATCCCGAGTGCCCGCCTGACGTCATTGAGACCGCAGACTTCACAGGCTCAACAGCTGCCATGATCGACTGGGTCAAAACCAATCGGCCACCAAAAGTTGTGCTCGTAACCGAATGCTCGATGAGTTCCAACGTTGCCGCGGAAACACCGGACGTCGAGTTTGTGCGCCCGTGCAACCTGTGCCCGCACATGAAGCGTATCAGTCTGGAAAACATCCTAGATGCGCTTTTGGAGATGAAGCACGAAGTGACCGTTGATCCAGACGTAGCTGTGCGCGCCCGCCGCGCTGTCGAACGGATGGTCAATCTGACCAACTAAAATTATCGCGATCGGTGTGTCATTGCCGATCGCGTCTTCTTTCCCAACATTCTGAGGTCTCTTGATAACGCCTGAGACAGATGCAAGGTGGCCCAAGAGCCTCAACGGCGACGGCGATATTGTCATCGTCGGCGCTGGTCTTGCCGGCCTGTACACAGCATTAAAACTAAGCCCCCGCGCCGTGACTGTTGTGGCAGCCGCAGCGCTTGGCAAAGGCGCTTCCAGCGTTTGGGCGCAAGGCGGTATGGCGGCAGCTGTCGGCGAAGGTGACACACCGCAAGCGCATGCCGCTGACACTATTGCCTCAGGTGCTGGCCTGGTTGATGAAACGCTCGCGTTAAGCGTTGCGAACGAAGCCCCCGATTGCATCCACGATCTTCTCTCACTTGGCGTCCCGTTTGATCACGACCTTGAAGGCCGATTAAAAGTCAGCAAGGAAGCCGCACATTCGACCGGCCGAGTTGTGCGTGTCTCCGGCGATCGTGCCGGTGGTGCCATCATGGCCGCCGTTATAGAAACCGTGCGCAAAACGCCATCAATCCGCGTCCTTGAGGGCTATCATGTTGACGATATCGTCGCGAACGGCGACCACGTCACTGGCGTCCGCCTCCGCGATACCTCCGGGGCGAATTTTGAACTCGCGACCAATGCAATCGTGCTTGCAACTGGCGGCATCGGTGGGCTTTACGAAATCTCGACGAACCCTGCTTATGCGCGCGGTGAAGCCATCGCCATGGCAGCACGTTCAGGTGCGATCATTAGCGATGCCGAATTTGTCCAGTTTCATCCAACCGCGCTCGACATTGGTAAGAACCCAGCGCCCCTTGCAACAGAGGCACTGCGCGGTGAAGGCGCAACGCTGATTAACGATCATGGCGAGCGCTTTCTCTTGACCCGTGACCCACGGGCCGAACTAGCATCACGAGACATTGTCGCACAAAGTGTCGCCGAAGAAATTGCTGCCGGACGCAAAGTCTACCTCGACTGCCGCACAGCCATTGGCGACCACTTCGCCGAAGAATTCCCAACGGTCTACAAGCACTGCCGGGAT
>JAJFHI010000387.1 GCA_021775715.1 Hyphomicrobiaceae bacterium
CATTCCTACTGTCTGCATTTGCTGCGTCTGCAGTATTCGCGGCAGGTCTCACAAACGCCCAAGCGATGGATGTCTCTTTTGCTGATGCCGCTTGGGATGGAAAAGCCGTCCCTGCTGGCCAGCAATGCCAAAAATTCGACGGCAAAGATCCGGCGACTCCTCGATTTAAAATCGCAAAGGTTCCGGCAGGCACAACAGAAATTGTTTTTGAATACAGCGATCGCGACTATCAACCCATGGACAACGGTGGCCATGGAATTGTCGCCTACGCACTCAGTGGTGACGTTACCGAAATCGAGGTTCCCGCCGCACCCGGTCACTCATTTGACCTCAAAGCCCCATTTCGAATGGTCAAAGCACATCAGGGACCAGGCTGGGACAAAGCTGGAGCCTATATGCCGCCGTGCTCTGGGGGCAAAGGCAACAACTATTACGTCACCGTCAAAGCTGTCAGCGGCAGTGGAGACGTGCAAAAAGTTTTGGCGGAAAAGGTCGTAGAGATGGGTAAGTTTTGACGCCGCGGAACTGACGGCGTTTCGGTTCACATCGAAACGGCATTTGCGTTAGCCCAACAACGCACCGACTGAATTTCGCAGGCGGCGCAGGTGCGCGAGGCCGCCGTCTGTGATCTCATACATGCCGTTTGCGGGCTGGTGGATGACGTCGTTCTTTTTCAAGCGATGCAGCTGACTGACGACGGCGGCATCCGTGCTGTCGGTAAAGCCACCAACTGCCAGTGCCGACATCAGTTGTGGAAGGGTGTAAGCCCGCCCCCGCTCAGCCAAGGCTTCCAGCAACGTCAACTCGCGCAGACGTGCGCGCGCATTGCGGCCGATCTCTTCGGTTGTTCCAGCATCTGGTTGTTCGCCTGCACGGACCATCTCAAGCGCTGCTTGGAATGCGGGATGTGTCGCTGACGCATTGGATGTGATTGGCGGTCCAGCCGCTCCCGCAGTTCCTGTATCAAGCCCCAAGACCACCTCAAGGGCGGCCAGCTTGGCACGCACCTGCGCGATTAACGCTGCCGCACTTTCCGGATCGGCGGCTGCCTGCTGCAGCATGGGAGCGAGTACTTCGGCCTGGAACGCTGCCATGCAATCGGCAACAAACTCGTCGTTCGCCGGGCTAACGGCTCGGCTAGGAGAAGGGGCACGGCCACCAACATCGGCCATTTGGCTACCTCAACGCATCAACTGAAATCTGACGGCTCATGCCTTCGATACGAGGCATTGCAAGACATTCGATAGGAGGCATTCGATACCACGTCGATGCGTTTCATTCCATTGGATACTTTTCATGCGCTTACATTCGATACGATTTTGCAACGTCAATCCGTTGTTTTTGTTAACTTTTATTGGTTAAAGATTTCTAAATATTGCCACCCCTACGCTCGCTGCCGCCAACACTTCAAAGGTTGCACTTCAAAGTTAGAAAAACGCATCAACCCATTCTGTTCGCTCCACTTCTTCACCTTCGAACACACACATCAAACGTATCTCCACACGTTCCCTGACACGGAGCCGCCCGGCTTCGAACCTGTTGGGAACATTGGACGTCGGAGGGTTAGAGATATGCGGTGGGCATGGCACCTTTTTCGCGACATTGGCGGCGATGTGCTCGACAACCTGTTTGAGGGAATTTCGCTCGACCCGGGCGTCATCGATCTTGTCGTCTGGTTTCCAAATTTGACTTGGAGCCAGTTCATCTACGCGACCGTGGCGGTACTAACCTGGAGCTGGCTATCGGACCAGCTGCGCCGACTTGTGTGTCGCCTGGTGCGGCGTCATCTATCGCGCACTTTATTTCGGCTAGCTCTGATCGTGGCGCCAACACCGAAACAGCAGAACGACGACCGACATCCGATCAGCCAACCCGTCACCGTTCGGCAAACTTTAGCCAGAGCCTCGTTCGGGAAAGAACTGCAAGTCAATCAATGAAACTGATTCTTAGGGTCACAAAAGCCGTTACCGTGAACAAAAAACGAACACAACCCATTTTTACTCGTTAATACAATCCCTTAACACCCTCTTGCCAAAAAGGAACAAAACGGGTACATTTACCTTAAATTGTTTTGCGACGCGGCACATGAAATAAGGGAACCGAACAATGACCACACCAGAGCTTCGCATCGTCGAAGGGGGCGGAATGGACAAGCAAAAGGCACTTGATGCCGCGTTGGCGCAAATCGACAAAAACTTCGGCAAGGGCTCAATTATGCGGCTGGGTGCCCATGAGGCACTCGATATTGAATCGATCTCGTCCGGTTCGCTGGGGCTCGATATCGCGCTGGGGATTGGCGGTCTGCCGAAGGGTCGCATTGTCGAAATTTATGGACCGGAATCTTCCGGTAAGACGACGCTTGCGTTGCATGTCATTGCCGAGGCCCAAAAGGCTGGTGGCACATGTGCATTCGTCGACGCCGAACATGCCATCGATCCGGTTTATGCGAGAAAACTCGGCGTTAAAGTCGAAGACTTGCTGATTTCCCAACCTGACACCGGCGAACAAGCGCTTGAGATCACCGACACACTTGTCCGCTCGGGCGCTGTCGATGTGTTGGTTGTTGACTCTGTGGCAGCCCTCACTCCGCGCGCAGAGCTTGAAGGCGACATGGGCGACAGTCTTCCAGGTTTGCAAGCTCGCCTTATGAGCCAGGCGCTGCGCAAGCTGACGGGATCAATTTCCAAATCTCACACCATGGTCGTGTTCATCAATCAAATCCGTATGAAAATTGGCGTGATGTTTGGCAACCCTGAAACAACGACAGGCGGAAACGCGCTCAAGTTCTATGCCTCCGTGCGTCTCGACATTCGCCGCATCGGCCAGATCAAAAATGGCGATGATATCGTCGGCAACCAAACACGCGTCAAAGTCGTGAAAAACAAAGTCGCGCCGCCCTTCAAAAAGGTCGAATTCGATATCATGTACGGCGAAGGTATTTCCAAGCTCGGTGAGTTGGTCGACCTCGGCGTAAAAGCTGGTGTGGTTGAGAAGTCCGGCGCTTGGTTCTCGTACGAAGGTGAAAAGCTTGGCCAGGGGCGGGAGAACTCAAAGAACTTCCTGGGTGACAACCCGAAAATCGCCAATGAGATCGAAACCGCGGTCCGCGAAAGCGCAGGCCTGATCGTTGAGAAGATGTTGATCGAAGAAGACGCAACTGACGATACCGACGACGAAGCGGCAGAAGCATAGGCTCGATCGCGCGCGTCTTGGCGAGATAGATCAAATTCGGCTGATGTGGCGTAACACGTTGGCCAAATGACGGGCTTGGACCGGCACTGTGCCCACCCCACGGGCACGGTCTGGCCGAGCCCTGGGTGCTTTTGGCCCCTATTTTTGGCGACCCCAACGGTTGCAGCTTTTGCCTCCACACCGGCGCGACCGGCAGTGCATCACCAGAACATGCCACAGGCGAGCCAAACATGGCGAAGCCTTAAGTGACGCTGCCCAACCACGCCATGGTAACGCTCGTCGACGAGACGAATGCACACTATTCTGCCGACCAATCCGTACTGCATTCAATGGGTTAAGTATTGGCCGGCCAAGCATTGGCTCTGCGCCCCAACCACCCCACATCGCAATTCAGGCCAGCTCTCAGAGCCGTGGTTAGGATCTGCCCGTTCCCGCCTGGACACGGAAACCGCCGAACCATTTGCTTTACCGTGTGTCTTGTCGGAAAACCGGTTTCCACTTTTGCCGACACACTCTAAAAGTGGCGGGCGACACTGTGGCGGCGAGGTTAGTCACCTTATCCCATCGTCGCGGGAAAGTGTTTCACTGCAACTTTGTGCGTAGACGACGACAACGGTCTGGGGCCACCCGGGCTTGCCGATGGGATCACCGAGAAGCCCAAGCGGGACGCACAAACCATTTGACGAGCCAGCCCACCGGCTAAAAACGGGGGCGGTCAACGAACGTAACGAAAGGAAGCCATGAGCGGCGTCAACGAGATCAGACGAGCCTACCTCGAATACTTCGAGAAGAACGGCCATACAATCGCGCCGTCGTCATCGCTGGTGCCGCTTAACGACCCGACGTTAATGTTCACAAACGCCGGCATGGTGCAGTTTAAGAACGTCTTCACCGCGCAGGAGACGCTCGACTTCACACGTGCTGTCACTTCACAAAAATGCGTCCGCGCCGGCGGCAAACACAACGACCTCGACAACGTCGGCTACACCGCGCGCCACCACACATTCTTCGAGATGCTCGGCAACTTCTCGTTCGGCGACTACTTCAAGGACGAAGCCATCGCGTTGGCCTGGAACTTCATCACGAAAGAATTCGACCTCGACCCGAAACGTCTACTCGTCACCGTGTTCCACGAAGATGAAGATGCCGCCAAGATCTGGAAGAAAGTCGCGGGACTTTCCGACGATAAGATCATTCGCATTGCCACGTCCGATAACTTCTGGTCGATGGGCGAAACGGGGCCGTGCGGGCCGTGTTCTGAGATCTTCTTCGACCACGGCGACAAAATTCCAGGTGGCCCTCCAGGTTCACCTGATGAAGACGGCGACCGCTTCATTGAAATCTGGAACCTGGTGTTCATGCAGTTTGAACAACTCAACGCCAAGGAACGCGTCGATCTGCCCAAGCCGTCCATCGACACAGGTATGGGTCTTGAACGTATCGCCGCCACCATGCAAGGCACGCACGACACCTATGAAACAGATTTGTTTAAAGCCCTGATCGCGGCTTCTGTTGACGCGACGGGTGTTAAAGAAACCAACGCCAACCGCGCCAGCCACCGCGTCATAGCCGACCACCTGCGGTCTACAAGCTTCCTGATCGCGGACGGCGTACTGCCAAGCAACGAAGGGCGCGGATATGTGCTCCGCCGCATCATGCGCCGTGCCATGCGTCACGCCCACCTGCT
>JAJFHI010000388.1 GCA_021775715.1 Hyphomicrobiaceae bacterium
AACTACAACGGCAGCATTCAGAAAAAATGGCAAAAGAGCCAGTCGCGTTACATTACTAAAGCCAACAAAAATTGGCCGAAACTGAATTAGACCCAACGGGTAAGACACCGTAGTGATTTACAAAACCTGTCCCGCAGCCCAACCGCTGGCCCAGGCCCACTGAAAATTATAGCCGCCAAGCCAGCCTGTGACATCGACGGCTTCGCCAATCACGTAAAGTCCCGGCACGCGTTTGGCCTCCATTGTCCGCGATGACAGTCCGTCGGTGCCAATGCCACCGACAGTTACCTCGGCCTTGGCAAAGCCTTCCGTACCGTTCGGGCTGAACTGCCAATCGCTGAGCTTTGCTGCGGCCGCCTGCAACACCCGATCAGACATGTTCGCCAGTTCACCGTAAAGCGCAATTCGTTCGGCCAGCACCTCAGCCAACCTATCGGGCAATACCAAACCAAGCGTTGTCCTCAGCCCGGCCCGGGGCTTGGCACGCTTGGCATCAATCAACCAATTCGGTTCACGGGCCGGAAGAAAGTTGATGCCGATCGCATCGCCATGACGCCAATACGACGATATCTGCAGGATCGCAGGGCCCGACAAGCCTTTGTGCGTGAACAGCGACGCTTCGCGAAACGCCGTCTTGCCACACCGCACGGTCACATCTGTTGCGACGCCCGACAATGAGCGAAACAGCGCTTCGTCCTGCCCAAGTGTCAACGGTACGAGCGCCGGCTTGGGCTCCACAACTTTGAGACCGAATTGCCGGGCGAGATCGTAGGCGAAACCCGTCGCTCCCATTTTCGGAATTGATGGCCCGCCCGTTGCGATCACAAGTGCCGAAGCTGTCACGACCCGATCGTCGCTCAAACGAACGCCATAAGTTCCACCACTGTGGGACACGTCGGTGATGCTTTGACCAAGCCAGATATCAACCTTGCCGTTGCGACACTCCTCCAACAGCATTGCCACGATCTGGCGCGCCGAGCCGTCACAGAATAATTGCCCCAATGTCTTTTCGTGCCACGCAATGGCGTAGCGATCGACCAACGCGATGAAGTCCTGGGCTGTATAACGACCCAATGCCGACTTTGCGAAATGTGGATTGGCGGAGATATAGCGATCAGGAGCGGTATGGAGGTTGGTAAAATTACATCTGCCACCGCCTGAGATCAGGATCTTCTTTCCCACCTGATCGGCATGGTCAATGACAAGCACGCGGCGCCCGCGTTGTCCGGCGACAGCGGCACACATCATTCCGGCACCACCGGCGCCAAGAACGATCGCGTCATAGTCCGAAATTTTGGAAGCAGTGTTCATTCAATCCTGCGGTCAACGCTTGGGCCGGAGGACTAACACCTAGGCTGTCGCTTCGGTATCGTAGTCTCGGCCGTGCTTGTGCCAGAGCGCGTGCACGTCGTCCCAAGTTGAGATATTGGCTGTTACGTATCCGAATGTCTTGCCGGTAGCAATGAGACCAAACACCTTTATCGCCTTGGCATGCGCAACAGAATAAAGAAAGTTACGCATAGCCTCCCAGACTGTGAGGGTATGGTGCACACCGTTGATGGTTTTGACCTCAGTGCGAATGTTTCCTGAAGCCGCCTTAGCTTGCCGAAGCGGCAGGACAGCGTGCCAGTAGAAGCGCAACACATACCAGGGCCTAGTTAGCTTCAGCCCGGTGATGGAAACATACACGTTGCAGTCTGACATTTTTCTCAGTCCCCCGGCCTATTTCAGATAAACACCAAAACAGATGACGATAATTGCCAATGCGATTGGTTGTTTCGCAGATCCGTGGTTTTCTCGCCAGGTCATTAATCCTGAATAATATCTGAACAAGACATTCAGGCACAGCGCAGGGAAACTATGTTCTGAAAATGGCGTGACGGAACACGTTGCCGAAAATAAGATCGATCAAAGCCATTCATGAATTTTTGGAGACACCCCATGCGCGCCGTAGCTTTAATTCTTACAATCGCTCTTTTCGGTGCTTTAGGCACCAGCATACAACCGGCGCCAGCGCAGGCCGGATATGACTGTGCCCACGGCCCAGACACCTACCGCGTCCGCAACGTTGAATCCTGGGACCGTCTCAACATCCGTTCTGGCCCGAGCTCTTCGCGCCGCATCGTTGGCTCAATCCCTCATACCGGTTCCGGCGTCCACTGCCTCGGTCCCTGCAAGGGTAAATGGTGCAAGATTAGCTGGCGCGGCGTTGTCGGCTGGACCAACATGCGCCACTTGGGCGAGTAGCTCAGCATAATCCGGCTCTTTGAAAAGCAATGGAAACACTGCGACTTTGCAGCGCTCGAGAGTTGTTCGCCGTCGACCATTGTGCGACATACCTAGCGAAATGGCAGATTGGCCTTTTCGAAACGCACGACTGAGCGAGGTTTTGTCACAGAATGTCATCAGCCAAACACGACGTCGAAACACTGATGAATGAGTTCGTCGAATTCGCCGAACAGATGCTCGGCCAATACGGTGAATTCGCACCCTATGGCGCCGCCTTGAAGCCCGACGGCGAGATGATCAGCGTTTCTGGTTACGATGAAGACGAGCAAGCCGTACCTGACAACCTGATCGAACTTCTAACCGACGGTTTCGCGGCCGCAGCACGTGCCGGTACGTACCGCGCCACTGCAATGTTTTACAACGCAACCGTTGAACTGCCCGATGATGGCGCCCCACAAACCGTTGTCGCCTGTGCCCTTGATCATGCTGACAATTATTCAGTGATTGTCTTGCTACCCTACGATGTGGTCGACGGCGATGTTACATTTGGAGAAGCCATGGCGCAGGAAGGCGAGCGGCGCATCTTTGGCCAGGTGCATTAATTTGATTGCGACTTACTTCGCTGGGTCATCTCCACTGAAGACCGCGTAGAAACACCAAAGCGCCCAAACGCCGAACATCAGTGCTCCGGCAGAAAAACCATAAAATCCAAGTGTCGTCGGGTCTGAGTTGTAGGCAGCGATCCCGAACAATGCGGTAAAAATGCTCATCGCAAAAAACAACAACAGCGATTTTGCACGCACACTAAAAAGGGCTGCCAACATCAAAAACCCGAAGGCAGCAAAACCGACACCAAGCTCGAAATGGATCGGTATTTCCTGGCGCAAATCTTCAGGACCATTGGCGAAGAATATTCCAGCACCGATGGTACCAAGCGCTACGAAAACCAATTTGATCTTGTCAAAAGTCGATAAATCCTGAGACACCGGACCATCTCCTGTGCAGTTGCACGTTCAGCATATGCCAGCAGTGTTGGCGTTGGAACAGGAAAATGCCGGCCTGAGTTTCAGTCCTTGCTCACCGCGACACCTTTGTGTTTTGTTTAGGCCGTACGCCAATTTCGGCGACCTTGGCCGGTATTTGCGGGCAGCAGCGAACACATCAATTGATTTTCCAATACGCAGGCCGTGGCGATGGCGGATGTTTTCCACGCAATCGAAAACCTGCCACGCTGACCCAACAACGGACGGCTCCGAACGGAATCTCGACGGCAAAACTTGCAACTGTTTGTGGCATAGACCGTAGATCGACCGCCTCACTGATTACAAATTCGGAGCCGGCGCCTCAGCGTTGACGGGTCCACCCGGGCGTAGGAATTTCACCAGCTCGACGTAAGATGGTCTGTCACGACCGATCTTCTTATCCCCGCGTTTCAGCTGCGCCAGGTTCCAGTCCATCCGCTCACCAAACGTCCTGACCGTTTGGTTCCGCAACCGTTCTTCGGCAACATACCAGGCTCTTTTCACAGGCCCGTCTTTGCAAGTTTTCAATTCCTGCGCGTCGTCCGCGCCCCAGCGCCGCTCGACGCAATGGTAAGGATCGAAGGACAATTGGAACAACCGGCGGCGTACTTCCTCAAACCCAAGCTTTTTCTTCACTCCATCGCTCTTCGTGTAAGTCACATGGCAGGACTGGGATTCCGTCTGGTAAACAGCAAGCAAATCGGAGCGCAGGTCATCACCGTCGTAGCTCAAAATACTGCTGCCGGACTTGGCCAGCGTTAGAAAATGGATTGTCTCCTCACGCAGATGCTTGAACGACGACTTCAAGCGGGCGTCTCGCGCCGGCGTCGCATAAACTTCCCAATCGCCATCCGTCGCATAAATATTATTTGGCAGACGCTGCGGCTGCGGGCGTTTGTCAATACCGTCGGCAATTGCCTGATCGACGGCTTTCGCTCGATAGCCAAGGTCGTTGCAAAGCTCGCGCATCATTGTGCGAAGCTCATTCACGGGATCAAACTTGTAACCGGGTGGCGCAAGCCGCAGACGCGTAAAGTGATGAAAGTCGAGCGTCTCATTGTTGAGTTCAAAGCGCCCATCGCGCCACTGTTTCGAACGCGGTCCTACGTTGCCAAAAAACTGTTCATCCGACCAGTCGGTTAGCTCACTGTCCTTGGCCAAAACAATTTTACCGCCCGACAGTGTGCCGTTGGATTTCTTTCTCGAACCCTCAAGCCGCTGTGGCCGCCACCGCTTGAAGCCAGCACCCATCGTCGGCTCGGCACGACCGAACTTGCGGCTGTAAATACCGCGTGACATCGAGTTTGCCGGGTTTGCATCGACGTAGTGGATGTGCCCGTCATCAGTAACTTTGTAGACAACTGCTACGTGACCACCCGGATCAAAAATCACCGTGCCCGACTTGATGCTCTGACGGGTAATTTTTACGGGATAGTGATCTGCCAGGTATTTGCCCTTGTAGGCCGCCGGCACGCGGAAGTGACCGGTTGACACAGAATTTCGGATTGCCGTCAGCACTTGGCGCGCGTCACGCGTCGGACCGACAATGTCGCGACGCGCGATAATTTTCTTCCCCCGCTTGGTAGCGTCGTAGCCCGATGGAGCCGGGTGCTCGGAGATACCCGCCGAGTAAGAAAACGGCAGTCCCGACTGCCAGGCGAAGTAGCCGCGCAATACAAATGGCAGATCCGCGCAGTCAGCGACGAATTTCATTTTTGCTGGGTTTTGCGTATGAAAGCGTGGATTGGCCGTTGGACTGGTCAGGCAGGCGTGGATGCTATCGCAATCACTTTCGCCAATCAGCCGGACAAATTCTTCAAAGCCACGCTCATCGTCCAGCGTCCACCGGTCCCGCGTAATCGTCCAGCGCCAAAGTGGCGACTTGGCGGCAATCGCTGCTGGCTTTTTCGCTATGGGTTTAGGCGGCGTCGGCGTTAACGCCGCGAGCAACGGCGGGTTAGGTTTGCGAATTGGCAATGGTGGCGTTGTCGACTTTCGCTGGGCAGCTTTTTTATTGGCGGCGCGGCGGTTCTGCCGCCTCTTATTCGCGCTGTTGACCTTTTGGCTTTTTTTGCCTTTGACCCGATTGCGAGTTTTTTTTACCTTCCGCCCGCTCTTTGACTTCGCCACTTTCGCCGGTGCCGGACTGAACAAGTCGAATATGGCCGGCGATTGATCGGCGGCAACCGCCGGACGCACCAACAAGGTCAATAGTGCAATGCCAACTGCCAACCAGCGCATCTGCCATCCCTAACGCAAAACACAAACAGCGTGGGGCGCACACCTCATTCTTTGGAATAGCCCCGGTCAGTCCTAAAAATATCGATCTAGCATATGTCCCGCTCTCAGCAGCGGCAAGGAACAAAAATGCCCCCACGCTCGCGAGCCAGCGTGGCAATTTTCAATCATTGAATTCAAACTCATTGCGCTGCAGGCAACGCCTACCTATCGCCCAGGTTGCCAACCAAATATCAGAGAATTGCTTGAATTCGATAGAACTGATTGTTGCGCAATTAAATAGTCCGATTGCCAAACTTCTGCCAGCAGACCAATTAATGGTTTATTAATACAATGCTCGCTTCGACACACCCCAATTGCCATATTCAGAGCACGTCAGGTGTCGGCGAAATTGTATGTACCTTTCCAGTAAAAACGCAGAATTTTCCGCGCTTATTAAGCTCCAAAATACCATTAGCCTCAAGGTCTTAGGTTGCCAGTTCGAATTTGGCGCGTCCGGATCCGTGTGCGTTATTCAGCGCGGTCGTGCCATCGGCGCGTGGTGGTATGAAAACGAAGTCTTTAATTTTGCACTCGTCGCATACGAAACACCCGAACTGAGTGTTTCAACAACAGAAGAACTTGTGACAACGACCGGTTCGATCGCAATTTGCGATCGCAAAATAAATCCTCGGCTTGCTGTCTAACATGCAAGTTTATGGGCCCGAGAGCTCCAGATCCGGTCCAAAATAAAACACCACGCTCGGAAACGAACGTGGTGTTTTCTAACTCAATCATTCGGTCGTATTGAATCAACCTGCGTGAAATTAGAATCGACTTGTAGCAGGTTTGTTGTTTCCAACCAAAAATAACACTTCAGGCATCAAACTCTAAAATTTCAACAAAAAGACGACGCTCTAGCTTGCCTTAGCGTGCAGGGCTTTCAGCTCGGAGATGGCCATATTTAGGTGCGCAATGGCGGCGTCGTCGTCATTTTCCGTGCTTGCAAGCGCTTCTTCTACAGCTTTCAGCTCGTCTTCCAGCATGCGCGGATCAGCTTCTTCGGTGATGAAGGCATGCTCTGTCAGAACCGTCAGACCTTCCGGATTTACTTCCGCAAAACCAGTTTTGACGAAGATGTCGTCGATCCCTTTGTCTTTCAAGGTCACGCGAATGACGCCGGGACGCAGGGTCGTGATGACAGGTGCATGACCCGGCAGAACCGTGAACTGGCCTTCCGCACCCGGAACCTGGACTTGCTCTGCGTCGCCTGAAAGCAAAACCCGCTCAGGGCTGACAAGTTCGAATTTAAACGTTTCTGCCATCGCTTCTTCGTCTTTCCAATTTCAACCAGCGGTATGGCCCGCGCTCCGACCGGTACGCATCTTTTCATGCGAACCGTGAACAGCTCTGCCAATTTACGCCGCTTCTGCCAACTTCTCAGCTTTGGCAATGGCTTCATCGATTGTGCCGACCATGTAGAACGCCTGCTCGGGAAGGTGATCGTAGTCGCCTTTGCAAAGGCCTTTGAAACCTTTGATCGTATCAGCCAATGACACCTGCACACCAGGCGAGCCAGTGAAGACCTGCGCGACGTCAAACGGCTGCGAGAAGAAGCGCTCGATCTTACGGGCGCGCGCAACTGTCAGTTTGTCGTCTTCGGAAAGCTCGTCCATGCCAAGAATCGCGATGATGTCCTGCAGAGCTTTATAACGCTGCAGAATTTCCTGCGTCTCACGCGCAACGGCGTAGTGCTCTTCGCCCAAGATGCGTGGGTCCAACATGCGCGACGTTGAATCGAGCGGGTCCACAGCCGGGTAAATACCTTTTTCGGAAATCGCACGCGAGAGAACGGTCGTCGCGTCCAAGTGAGCGAATGTCGAAGCAGGCGCCGGGTCGGTCAAGTCGTCGGCTGGCACGTAAACGGCCTGCACCGAAGTGATCGAACCTTTGTTCGTCGATGTAATGCGCTCCTGCATGGAACCCATGTCGGTACCAAGCGTTGGCTGATAACCCACGGCTGATGGAATACGACCCAAAAGCGCCGACACCTCAGAACCCGCCTGCGTGAAGCGGAAGATGTTATCGACGAAGAACAAAACGTCCTGGCCTTTGTCGCGGAAGTTTTCAGCAACCGTCAAACCAGTCAGTGCCACACGGGCACGCGCACCTGGAGGCTCGTTCATTTGACCGTAAACCAGCGAACACTTCGAACCTTCAGCAGAACCGTCTGCCTTAGGGTCCTTGTTCACTTTGGATTCGATCATTTCCCAATAAAGGTCGTTACCTTCACGTGTACGCTCACCGACGCCCGCGAACACCGAATAACCACCGTGCGTTTTCGCGATGTTGTTGATGAGTTCCATGATGAGAACCGTCTTGCCAACGCCGGCGCCGCCGAACAGGCCGATCTTGCCGCCCTTGGCGTACGGCGCGAGAAGGTCAACAACCTTGATGCCCGTGACGAGAATTTCAGATTCTGTCGATTGGTCGACGAGTGGTGGCGC
>JAJFHI010000389.1 GCA_021775715.1 Hyphomicrobiaceae bacterium
CGAACGTGCCGCGGCCGACTACCGCAATGCGCTGCATATTCTCAAACCACAGTCCGACACGTGGTCGCCGCCTGTGCTGACAATCTCAGGACATGAAAACCGCAACCTTGATGAGATGTGGGCGCGCATTACGGAATACCGTGAAAAGCTGACGGCATCAGGTGAATTTTCGGCGCGTCGCCAAGAACAAGCTGTCGCCTGGATGCGTGATATGATGGAAGACCGGTTGCTGGCAGCCGTGCGCGCAAACCCGAAAGTCGCAAAAGAGTTACCAAAAATCGAGGCCGATGTTCGCGATGGCGCGCTTTTGCCAACGCTGGCGGTTGATCGCATTTTGAGTTTGATGGGACTGCGCCAAGTATAAGTTGAAATCCACTATTACACGCGCATACTTGAACGATGGATCAGGCAAGCCCCAAGCGCGCCGAAACGATTGTTCTGCTGACCGCCTTCGGACCGTTCCCGGGCGTGCCGGAGAACGCGTCCAGCGTGCTCGTCCCACAGCTCGCTGATGCGGCACGCCGCCAGTTTTATGATGCAGAAATCGTCACCCAGATTTTACCAACGGTGTGGACTAAAGCTGCCGGTCTGCTCGAAGACGTCCTGCAACAAAAGACTCCTGATATCTGCCTTCACTTCGGCGTCTCTGACCGGGCGAACGGTTTCGTCATCGAAACGCGCGCCTATAATACTTGCGAACTTACCGAAGATGCCACTGGTCGCCTACCGCCGTGGCCAACACTGACGTCATCAGGACCCGCCGAACACAACTCAACATTCCCGGCATCCGACATCGTTACGGCGCTGACGGCCCTCGGCGCTACGGCCACAGCTTCAACAGATCCCGGGCGCTATCTCTGTAACGCCGTGCTCTACCACTCACTGCAATTCGATGCCGACCTCAATCTCCCCGCATGCACCGGCTTCGTCCACATCCCCACCGCCTTCGCTACAAACGAAACGGGTGGCGAATTCACATTCGATAAGGCCCTGTCAGGCGCTCTCGAAATCCTTGCCACATGCCTTGCCAAAACCAATCCGCCTGCCAAACACGGTTAATGGCGCACGGCTTGCTTAACGATACCTATGACCAAAAATAGCAGCCAAAAACCTTTGGACAGGCGCGCCTTTCTGAGTGCTGGTACAGTCGCTGGTGCCGGATTGGGACTTGGCTTGCCTGCGGCACATGCTGCCGGGCCGGAGCAGACCTCCGCAACCCCTGCGCTCGATCTAGATGCGGCAATGTACAACGTCGTGCCTGACACGGGCGCCGATCAAACACTGGCACTAGAAATTGCCCTTGGGATTGCAGCACGACGCAGCGATCGATTGCGCCTCCGACCGGGCACCTACATCGTCAATGGTCTGAACCTTCCATTTGGTGCGCAGTTGATCGGAAGCGGCCAGGCAACCGTCCTGAAGGGCAGCACCAAAGCTCCTGTGATCTCCGCTAAGTCTGCCAACAACATCCGCCTGGCCGACATGACGCTTGACGGCAGCATCTCGTCGCAAAACCTTATCCGGCTTAAGCTCTGCCTAGATTTCCATCTCACAAACCTAGTCGTGCGCAGCGCCACCGGCGACAACATTCATCTGGCGGGCTGCAGCGGTACAATCACGCATTGCGATATTTCACTTGCGGGAAGTTCCGGACTGCACGCCGTGGATTCACTCGGCCTCAACATCAGTCATAACACGTTACAAGACTGCGCCAACAACGGCATTCAGATTTGGCGTAGCGAACCCGGCAACGACGGCAGCCTTGTCGCAAACAACCGCATCTGCAAAATACGCGCAAAAGCCGGCGGCACTGGTCAAAACGGCAACGGTATCAATGTTTTTCGCGCAGACAATGTACAGGTTAATAGCAACCACATCACAGACTGCGAATACTCCGCCATTCGGGGCAACGCGGCTTCAAACATCCAGATGGTCGCTAACCATTGCCAGCGCATTGGTGAGGTAGCGCTCTACGCAGAATTTGGGTTTCAAGGCGCATTAATTGCCAACAACATCATCGACACTGCGGCAACCGGGATCTCGGTCACAAACTTCAACGAAGGTGGCCGGCTCGCCGTGGTGCAGGGCAACCTGATCCGTAATCTGTTCCGGCGCGAACACGAGCCGGAAGACAAGCGCGGCAACGGTATCGCCATCGAAGCGGACGCCAGCGTCACTGGAAACACAATAGAGAGTGCGCCGACGGCCGGGATAATTATCGGTTGGGGGTTTCACATGCGCGACGTGGCAGCGACAGGAAATCTGATCCGCCAATCGCGTTACGGCATCCTTATGTCATCATCCTCATCGGCTGGCGCCTGCTTCATCGCAACCAACATGATCGCGGGAGCATCCGATGGCGCCATTCGCGCACACGACAAAGGACGCGTGCATGGACCGGATCTCGCTGAGCGCGACGACCGCAGCGGACGGGTTGCGATAATGGGAAATGTCTCGGTGTAAGGTTAGATCACAAACTTGCAAACGTGCACGTCGGTGAGTTTTGACCTACAGCTTCAACTTCGCCAACGCGTCACCCAAGGCGGGCGCCGTTCGGATCTGGCCAACCTCATCACCGCGCCAGCTTTTCAAGACGCTGCGATTCATCAACCCTTTGGATTCCGGAAGCACGGCCTCAATCAATGCAATGGCAGCACCGGCCGATGCACGCGTGAGACCGTCATCAATTTTCAGCGCGAAACCAAGTCCGAACTCTGGAAACGCTCCGCAGTAAACGCCTTCTGCACCCGTTTTCATAAAAATCCGTCCTGGTAGTGCACGCATGACTACGGAATCTGCGCGGCCTTTTCCTGCGATTAAATTGGGCTCTGCCCAGCAGGCATGTAGAATTCGTTCGGCTGCCTTCGCCCTTGCACTACCGAAGCCATGACCTGTCACAACCTTGGCAAACATCGCAGCCATGACTTGCAGCGGCATCGCCCAATTGGGCACCGCGCAACCGTCCCGTCCCATCACATCTTCGCCGAGTTCACAGCCGCTTAGTTCCAACATGACATCATGCACCCGGCGCTGCACAGGGTGCGTCGGCTCCCAGTAGTCGGTGAGCGCCTCTCCGCAATGCTTCGCGGTCGCCAACATGCCTGCGTGCTTGCCCGAACAGTTGTTGTGCAATTGGCCTGGCTCTCGGCCTGATGACCACAGTTCCTTGACAGCTGCCATGCTGAGCGGCAGGTGCGCCCCGCACCCCAGCGCGCTTTCATCAAGGCCGATGGCAGACAACATGTCGGAGGCAAGCGCTGCGTGGCGCGTCGTCCCAGTGTGCGATGCGCAGGCCAATGCCAGTTCAGCATCGCCAAAACCAAATTTGTCCGCAGCCCCCGTTTCCACAAGTGGAATGCACTGCAAGGCTTTGATCGAAGAACGCGGGAAAACATCGCGCGTGATATCGCCCAGTGCCATGACGATGTCGCCATCCGCGCGCACCACGGCAATTGCGCCCGTATGGAAGCTTTCCAACAGCGGACCGCGTGTCACTTCGATCAATATCGGATTGGTCATCTCGGCTTAAATTTCCCCGCTGGTATCGCTTGGTGGCTACGATGGCGACAACCAGAACGACGGACTTATGGACTGCGACCACGAAAGTACTACATATATAAAAAAATCGTTTAGCACACGCTGCACATCGCACGTTATATGGAGGTCATAATGGCCACACCGGACATCCACAATGATCAAAACCCAGACAGCCGCGACCTGTTAGCAAAATTCAGTGCCTACTGGCCGCTGATTTGCCTTGTCGCAGTGTCTGGATTTGCAGCTCTTGCCATAACGGCAGGCTTCACCCGTCCCAACGGTGTGGGCACGATGACGGCCTTCATGCACGCGTACATGGGCGTGGTTCTCATCATCTTTGCGGTGCTCAAACTTTTTGACATCGAAGGCTTCAAGTCAGGTTTCGCCAAGTACGATCTTCTCGCCAAGCATGCCCCTGCTTATGGCGCCATCTACCCCTTTATCGAGCTGGGGTTAGGCCTAGCCTATCTGGCCTTCCTCGCTCCCAACCTAACTTATATTGCTACAATCGTCGTATTCGGTTTTGGCGCAATCGGCGTCGTCAAGGCACTTCGCGGAGGCCTCAATATGAGCTGCCCTTGCATGGGCAACATCCTCAATGTACCGCTCTCGACCGTGACGCTGACTGAAGACTTGGCAATGGTTGCCATGGCCGTGACGCTGGCATTATCGTAACACCGCAAACAATTTGGTTCGCGGCAACACAAAAAAGAATCGACGTAAGACGACGTACGTCGAACGGGGGGTGATGCCAGAATGTTCAAACGGCTCAAGGACTGCCACAACTTTCACGACTTTCGCCTGCTGGCGAAATCGCGTCTTCCCGGTCCAATCTTTCATTATCTCGACGGTGGTGCTGACGATGAGGTCACACTTCGCCGCAACACCGCAGCTTACGAGTCCTGCGACCTCGTCCCGAATGTTTTGGCTGGCGTCAAAGACGTTGATATGTCTGTCACCGTGATGGGACAGAAACTCGATATGCCGCTGTTCTGCAGCCCTACTGCGCTGCAACGCCTATTCCATCACGACGGTGAGCTTGGCGTTGCACGGGCCTCCGAAAAGCACGGCACGATGTTTGGCGTTTCATCGCTCGGCACCACCGGCATTGAAGAGATCGCGGCCGAGATTTCGACGCCAAAAATGTTCCAGCTCTATTTCCACAAGGACCGCGAACTCACGAACGCGATGATCGACCGCTGCATCGCTGCCAAGTTCGATGTTCTCACTCTGACGGTCGATACCATCACGGCGGGCAATCGCGAGCGTGACCTGAAATCCGGCTTTACCATGCCGCCCGAGTTGACGCTGCAAAGCCTCTTCAGTTTCGCCATGCACCCCGTGTGGGTCGCCAATTATTTCCTGCGTGAAAAATATCGCCTACCGCAATTGGACGGCCACATTCGCGAAGGCTCGGACGTCTCCATGACGGTTATCGACTACCTGCAGAAGATGCTCGACCAGACTATGGATTGGTCGGACGCTGAGATCATTGCTAAGCGGTGGAACGGCCAGTTCTGCCTCAAAGGCATCATGAGTGTTGAGGACGCAAAACGCGCTGTCGACATTGGTGCTACGGGCATCATGGTCTCAAACCACGGCGGACGCCAACTCGACGGATCGCGCACACCATTTGATCAACTGGCCGAAATCGTCGACGCTGTCGGCGACAAGATCGACATCATCTGTGATGGCGGCATCACACGTGGCACGCACGTTCTGAAAGCGCTGTCCGTCGGCGCAAAAGCCTGTTCGGGAGGCAAGCTTTATCTCTACGCGCTGGCCGGTGCTGGACAACCCGGCGTCGAAAAAGCACTCGGCAATCTGCGCCACGAAATCGAACGCGACATGAAACTCATGGGCATGACGTCGATTGATCAGCTGAGCCGTGAAAATATTCGGTGGCACCAGGCACGGGTTGAATGAAACCATCCATTTTCCAGGTAGAAATTGACCCGCCTGGCAAAATTTATGTCATGCCAAAGCCATCAGGAGAATGGATTAAAGAGGATCTCGCAGAAATCCGTAGCATGGGCATCACAGATTTGATCTCTCTTCTTTGCGACGACGAGATTATGGAACTCGGCTTAAGCTCCGAGGCGGAAATTTGCGCTAACCTCGGCATCCGTTACCGCACGCAATTCCAGATCGTGGCCTGCCAGAGGTCACTACATTTTCGAAGCTGACACGCAGCATCACCCAGGACTTAGCCTCGAATGCATCAGTTGCAATTCATTGCCGCGCTGGCATCGGCCGCACAAGCATGCTTGCATGCTGTGTTCTCAAGCTTCGTGGACATAGGAGTGAAGACGCGATCTCTCTTGTAAGCGCTGCGCGCGGCGTTTCTATTCCCGACACAAAAGAGCAATCTGACTTTATTATCGATTTTCCGGTCAACGTCACATGATGATCGTTGTGAAAACCTACGGTTGGTGGCGAGTCAAGGCGCCCTAGCGCGCCAGCAACAACGGTGTTGCGTCGGAGATCATTTTTTCGATATCAACTTCTGGCGCGACGATGGCGTAGTCTTCGTCAATCAGCAACGATGCGGCACCGTGAACGAACGTCCATAACCGGACCGCGATCTCTTTCGGATTACCTTCCAAGCCGCTCTTGTCGCAATAGATCGCAACCTGCTCTATGACACTTGAAAAACATCTCGTGCCGTCGCTGACAACGCGCTCGGCTTGCTTGAGTTTGGGATGCTGGCCAAACATTAAACGAAACAAGCGTTGCTCTTCGACGGCGAACTGCACGTAGGCGCGGCCCATCGCGATAATACCATCAAGCGTACCAACACCGGCTTCGGTGACAGCTGCCATTGACCGGTCAGCCATAACATCGAAGGCGCGGGCCACGATAATCTCCAGCACCTCGTCACGGTCGCGGAAATGCTTGTAGGGCGCGGCTGTCGACACTCCCGCTTCGCGGCAGGCATCAGCGAGCGAGAAGTTCTCAGCTCCGCGCTCAGCAACCAAAGCATAGGACGCGAGCACCAGGGCTTCCTTCAGGTCGCCGTGGTGATATTTCGCCTTGGCGTGGACGGCGCCGGATGCCTCATCAGCGCTTTTGCTCATTCAATCGCCTCTCCTGCGAAGTGCGTAAGTTAGTCTCACTAACATGTGATTGCTAAGTTAGTAAGACTAACATAAGTTAGCGCTCATAACATTCCAAGTGGTGCAACACTGGAGCCGACCATGGCAGATTCTACAAAAATCGCTAAATCATTGATAGATAAAAGTAATAGCAGAAGAAGCGGCCTTGGTCGCGTGTTCTCAGTGGTGGCTGGCGGTTTCACAACGCTGTCATTTTTGGGCCTGCTCGTGGCGGGAGTGGCCGTGCTGCATATGCGCGCCGCCGCCGATATTCCGCCTCAGCCCCACCCCGCAATCTCAGTCCAAACCATCCAAATCCAACCAGAAGATGGGTATACGGAAGTATCTTTCTACGTTGGACGCCTGGAGCCTGCGCGCCAGACAGCGCTGGCCTTTGAGCGTTCAGGTCTAGTCACCTCAGTCGCGAAGAATGAAGGCGATACAATCAAGGCCGGCGACGTTGTGGCCGAGCTCGACGTTGCACAGTTAAACGCAACCCGCCGTCAGTTTGAAGCCCAGACCCGCGAACTCGAAGCACGACGCGAGCTGGCAGAGCTGACGCTTAGCCGGCAATCAAAACTGAAAAACAAAGGCTGGGCGAGCGTGCAGCGCTTTGACGAAGCACGCGCCAATGTCTCCGAGCTCGCCGCCGGCATTGATCGCGTCAAAGCACAGATCAGTTCGCTGGACATCGATATCAGCAAATCAAAATTGATCGCGCCTTTTGACGGGATCATTAGTTCACGCTCAATCGACGAAGGTGCAGTTGTCGCGCCAAGCACACCGATCGTGACGCTGTTGGAGAACGCCCGCATGCAGGCCCGCGTCGGCCTGCCACCAGAAAAAGCCAACACGATTAAGCAGGACGCCAATTACATTCTGCGCGCCGGTTCTCATGTCTTGAAGGGAAAGCTGGTCACACTCCGTCCAGACCTGCAGTCCGGCACACGAACGGTAACAGCATTGTTTGACGTTACGGGTGGGCAGGCTGTGCCCTTCGGCGAAATCGTCACGCTTGAACTTGACTCCGAAGTCTCAGAGCCCGGCACGTGGTTGCCGTTAACCGCGCTGATGGAGCGCGAAAAAGGTTTGTGGACTGTGATGGTCGTTGAAGCGGACGAAAAAGGCGAAACGGTCGTGCGCCATGAGGCCGCTGAAATCCTCTACGCCAAAGACCAGTCCGTGTTCGTGCGCGGGACATTCAAAGCCAACGCGCACGTTCTT
>JAJFHI010000390.1 GCA_021775715.1 Hyphomicrobiaceae bacterium
ACGATGATGTCCTTGTATTCATCGCGGAAATCGATCACGTCCTGCAACTGGCGCGTGACGATGGTCGCCGGCATCAGATCCTGGTAGTCCAACACCATGATCTTCTCAGGCGCATTGCGCACTTCTGCCGGGTCGTTCACCACCAATGTCTCCGGATGGATGCGCTCAAGCAGATGAGTCGTCGTGATGTAGGACATGTCAAACGGCGGGTCCTGGCGCAGCAGGATGACATCGAGTTCTGCAAGGTTCTGGATGCGGGCGTTGCTCAGCTTGAAGTGCGCACCTTCGACATCGGCAACTTCGAGTGTCGAACCACGCGCACGCAGCTCATCACCGATGAGAGCCAGATTTTGCGGCGTATAATAGAAGATGACGTGCCCGCGCTTCTGCGCTTCCAGCAGAATGGCAAACGTCGAGTCTCCTTCAATCTCAATGTTCTCGACGGGATCCATCTGACAGGCAATTTTTAGGGCCATAGCGCGGTGTGTCCATTCTGATTAATTTTGTCGTCCAAGCTTTTAGGCGGTGTTGACGGTTTAGCCAAGTTGAGTTGAGCGGCATCACAAAGAGTTTTTGATATGCCGGGGCCAGCGCCACGGGACGACGAAGACGACATCGAAGCATATGTCCGTTCTAATATCCGGTGGACGGCGGGCCAGCCAGACATCGGCGGCGTTGCGAATGCGTTGGCGCTGACGGTCGGAAATTGAAGCTTCGGCCTCTGCGAATGTTCGGCGCTGTTTCACTTCGACAAACGCGAGGCGATCACCGCGCGCCGCGATCAAATCCACTTCACCGGGGCCCGCGCGAAAGCGGCGAGCCAAAATGCGATACCCTTTGAGGCGCAGCGCCAAAGCTGCAACACGTTCAGACCAATGGCCGGGGCGATAGCGTTGCTGGCGTTCTTTTCGATCACCATCTCGGCCCTCAAGCCCCTTCACGACGTGCTGGATTTTTTTAAGACGAGACCCAGCTCGTAGACCTTCGACCGCGAAACATTCAATTTTTCTGATACGGCACGGGCCGCATCTTTGAGGCTCAAGTCTTTCAACGCAGCTTCAAGCTCGGCGACAATATCGTCATCAGTTACTGGCGTCTGGGCAGCCGGGCTGACGACCACCACCATCTCACCCTTTAGTGTTCGCGTTGCCACGTCATCAGCCAACGATGCCAACGTCCCTCGCAAGACTTCTTCAAAACGTTTCGTCAATTCGCGCGCGACAACTGCGGTCCGGTCGCGACCCAGTTTTGCGACCATATCGGCGCAAGACGCTGCAATGCGCGACGGCGACTCGTAGAACACCAACGTTGCCGGAATGTCTTTCAGTTCAGTGAGACGGCGCTGGCGGGCAACCTGTTTTGAGGGCAAAAACCCGGCAAACAAAAACGTATCGGTTGGCAGGCCCGAACTGGTCAACGCCGTAAGCATGGCGGCAGCTCCTGGAACCGAAACAACATCGTATCCCGCAGCCGCAACGGCGCGGACAATTTTGTAGCCAGGGTCAGAAATCAATGGCGTACCGGCGTCGGAAATCATCGCGATACTTTGGCCCCGCGACAACCGATCGAGAATTTCGGTTATGCGAAATTCTTCATTGTGGTCGTGGCTGCTCTTCAGGTGCGTGTTTATCTGGAAGTGCTGCAACAAATGAGCACTGTGGCGCGTGTCTTCAGCATAGACGATGTCTGCAGTCGCCAAGATCGCCAACGCGCGCAATGTAATGTCGGACAAGTTGCCGATGGGCGTTGAAACGATATAGAGGCCGCCTGAGGTGCGGGCGGCACAAGCCCTCAACTCCGCATCCATACGGTTGCGGACAGCGGCACTGACGGCGTCGCGGTTGGCTGGCGGCTGATCTTCAGTGGATGACATTCTTGCGGCAGACTTTGTGAGCGTGCGAATTCTGACGGTTGTGCCTGTTGTTTGATCAAATTGCAAAACTGTTTCTCGATCGGAAGGCAGCGAACGTAAGATTATTGCCAAAGGTGACATCAAAGTGCTTCTCTCGGCCGACACAAGCGATTACTTTAGAACTATGTCGGCAAGCCGTTTCTGCGTCACACGCTACATAGAGCGTTTGAAAGCTTGGCCAGCCCTGACGACCTTGGGCCGCTATTTGGAGACGGGATGACCACGATCGACGTTTGCGCAATCCGCCAGAGCTTCGCGGTGTTGATCACCGCAACGATTGCGCTGCTTCTTGCCGCATGCTCAGCGAATTTGAAGCCAGCTGCGAACGAGGCAGGTGCTGCAATTAACGCAGACCCGAATGCCGCCGCCGCACGGGTGACCGGCTCTCCCAAACCCTTGCGCATCGCACTCCTGTTACCGTTGGCGGGTTTTGATCAAACGGCAGCAGTGGCCAAGGGCATCAAACAGGCCGCCGAGATGGCTCTGTTCGAGCGCGACAATCCCAATGTTCAGCTGATCGTCAAAGATGACAAAGGCACGGTCGAAGGTGGCAGACTGGCTGCGGAAAAGGCGATCAGCGAGGGAGCCGAAATTATTCTGGGGCCACTGTTATCAGACGCCGTTGCTGGTGCAGCAGCAGTCGCGCGTCAAGCCAACATCCCCATTGTTGCTTTCTCAAACAACCGACGCGTTGCCAGCAATGGCGTCTACCTGATGAGCTATCTGCCGGAACCCGAGGTTGAACGGATCGTGTCATTCGCCGCAAGCAAAGGCAAACGTCGCTTTGCGGCACTGTTGCCAGATGATGAATATGGCCGTGCCATTGAGCCGGTGTTTCGTAATGCTGTGACACGTGCGGGTGGCACCGTCGCGATCCTTGAACGATATCCATCGCGCGCCAATGAAATGTTGGATGCAGCTAACCGGGCCGTCGATAAGATAAAGCAAAGTGCTTTCGAAGGCGTTCCCGTTGACGCTCTGTTCGTACCCGGTGGCCAGGACGTCCTACCGCGCCTTGGGCCGCTTATTGCCTATTCCGGTGTTGAAACCGCCCAGGTCAAGCTGCTCGGAACGGGTGCATGGGCCTTTCCGAATATCGGGCGGGACACCGCGTTCATCGGCGGCTGGTATCCGAGCCCCGATCCAGTGGGTTGGCGCGCATTTTCAGGTCGTTTCGCAAATACCTTTGGCAGCGCGCCGCCACGTCTTGCAAGTCTTTCCTACGACGCCGTCAACCTGGCGATCTCAAAATTGCACCTGCCTCCCGGCCAGAGGTTCACGCCGGCAAGCCTGACTGACCCAGCTGGCTTTAGAGGTGTCGATGGTCTGGTGCGCTTGCGCGCAGATGGCACATCCGAACGAGCACTGGCCATTCTCGAAGTTCAGAAATTCGGCGCGCAGGTTATCGATGCCGCGCCGGCTGTACTTTCGCCGGCGGTCAATTAATCAATTGCGGAATTTTATTTTTGATTGCCGGCGTGCCCACACAGGCAGCCTAGTCTGTCTATGCCGCTGCAGCCGTCGCGGTGGCTGGCGTATTGTTGCCCGTTGATGACGGGGCGAATGTGCGATCGTGGTCACGCTTGCGACCGTGTGTCCGTGGTGCCAAGGCCGGAACCAGTTGTAACTTGTGGTGCTCACCAAACACATGCGGCATCACAGGTCCCAACTCATCAAGCAGCCCCGTAATTGCATAAGCTGCTGCATCGAGCTGTTCCTCAGCCGTACGCTGCCAACGCTCGACGGATCCAGCCCCTTCGATTGCCCTCGACACAATCCCGGTAACACGTGCCCACTGAGCCTCATTGCTCAATAATTCTGAAGAAGGCCGCGACGCGAGATGAGCTAAGGGTTTTGCGTCAAAGCCCAGCACCTCACCAATCGGCTTGCGGCTGCGATACCAGTGATACGGCCACAGCATCCAACCGACAGTTGCGATAAACACAACGGCACTTCGAATCGACGGAAGAACACCAAAATCAACCGACAATATTCGCCGGGCGCTTGTTCCAGATTGCACGACACGCGACAATTTCTTTCTCGCGACTGCTCTCGAAGGTGTTGCTGCCGTCACGGGCTTGCGGTGGTTGATCGACAACACGCCAGCAACCACGACGACGAAAATCGCCACCATGGCATCAACCGAAATGTTTACGAGCCAGTCCATTGCCCCTGCCCAATTCCCGAATTCATTGTTTCGAGTTTCTAAACTGAGCTGATTTGCCGATTTCTACAACAAATCAATTTCCCATATACCGATTAGAAAGACCTGTGCAATTCCTAGCCTTTAAAAATATTATTAAGAAAAATGATTAATTTTCTCTATTCAATTGCGATATTGGAATCAGTTGTTTTAAAATTTTACGAACTAAATCAATATTTTAAGCCAAATAGAGGTAATTAAACAAAACCGCTTTTGAGCTGGTTCTCATTTTTGTCCATGGGAGCTGAAATCACACATAGATTAGTCAAAAAATATTGGCTTCACCACGTAATAAACTCCGATGAACCCGTTATGGGATTCAAAAAAGCCAATTCACTGGCGCAAAATCAATTAACCGCCAATTGGCACATCGAAGGCAATTACCACTCCAAAGCTGAATTGCTCTAGCGACTGGCCGTCGGGGCCGCTCTGCCATTTTCGATATCCAGCTTGGCATCACGACGCACCAATTGCGGCACAATTTTAGGATTCACTGGCGAAGGTGCCAGCCGTTTGATGTTTGGTGCCGAACGGAAGCGATAGTGTCCAGTGATGTTGTCAACGAACAGACCGTCTTCGCTCTGCGGTCCCCAGCCACGATTGAGACTGATCATCGGCCGGCCGGACGGCGCGATTTCATTCGCAACGACTGCAATATGATACTGCGACCCACGGTTCTGCGGTCGGAAATACGTGACGATGTCGCCTGGGAGATAATCTTCGGCGAAATCGGTTACCGGCAACGGTTGTGAATTTCGGCTGAAAAACCGGCGCAGAGTTTTAGTGCGGCGATGATCGATACTGCGATCGCCGCTGCCAACGCGCGATTGGTGCACCAGCTCCTGCAAGTCAATGCCAAGCTCGCGATAGGCCCGTATTACGACGTCCGTACAAACGCCGAACAACGCCGGTATATCTCCCATCGGATATGCGATCTGAAGATAGACCTCATTGTAGATGACAAAGCGCTCAAGTTGTTTTGCAGCTGCCGCTGCGAGACGCTCGCCAAAAACCGCGTCTGACAATTTGTCGATCGGTATCGGCGTCGATTGTGGCGCAACTGACTGTACCAGCGATGTGACTGGCGCCGTAACCAACGACCTCGGCCGTACTCTATCATCGCCAACTCGGCAGACCTGCGGCTCACCTTCGAAGTCCCAACTATGAACAGGGGATGGCGCAGAATATCGAACTGCAGGTGGCCTCTTCGGGTTGGCCGTCAAAGGTGCCTGGACTTCAGGAACGTGGGCAATGACGGGCAATATCCGAGGCGCGGTCGCTGCAGCCAGCCGCGGAGTTGGCTTGATCGAAGTCATTTTGCTTGCCGGCGAACGCGCGGGACGTCCAGATTTGACGTGCGCAACCTGCCTCGCAGGCGGCGGCACGAATAATCTTGCAACCATCCCGGGCACATCTGTTTGAACCGAAATCGACGCGTCTGTCGGCATTTGGTCTGCAAGCTCTGGCACCTCAACGGGCCCCGAGGTAATCGTGCGCGCGACGATCTGGCTAGGCATCACATTCGCTGGCGACGCGACATCGCTTGGCGTGTGGTCAATCTTCACATCGGGGGCTTTTGCATCTGGCAACACCGTTGGTGCCGGCGATTCCGCAAGGGCTACGATTGGAATACGGTCGAGCGGCATGTCACCACCGCGAATAGCCATCGTTGCGCCAACACAGATTACCAGAGCCAGGACAGGAGCTGCCATGAAACCGGCGGCGACAAGATCATCTTTGGCATACGAGGAATGGGTGACGGGCCGTGCATAAGCGTGTGTTGGGACATGTGAACCGTGGTTCAGATGGACCAATCCCGACGTCGCAGGAGCAGAAGCCGTAACAGAACCAGCACCGGAAGACCGAACGGCAATTGATCGCAACGCTGCACGGCTGTGCTTGTGGCCATTGTGTTTCCTGGACTTCTTTCGCTTTTTCACGTTTGGCAACCCGCGACCTCTACTGCACACACCGAAATAAGCTTAGCGGTCAAATTACACCTTTATTTGACAGCCGAAAGCATGTTCCAAGAAGAAACTCTAACTCCATGAGAAAAAAGACATTTTTCTGGATTCCAAAAACTCTTCAAGATGATCGCAAAGAACGTTTGGCGCCACACCTTGCGCTCTCAGTGCAGCAAGCGAAAGGTCGCCGTCACTTTTCGACAACTTCCGCATGTCATCGTCAACGATAAGTTGATGATGATGGTAGACGGGCTCGGGCAAGTCGAGGAGGACTTGCAACAAGCGATGCAGATGGGTGGCGGCGTAAAGGTCTGTGCCACGCGTGACGTTTGTCACACCTTGCGCAGCGTCATCGACGACCACGGCCAGATGATAACTGGCTGGCGTGTCCTTGCGTACGATCACCTCATCCCCCCACCGCCCAGGATTGGCATCGATTCTGCGACACGTCTCGTCGTCATTCGTTTCGATGAAGGTCAGTTGTTCGCCACCGAGCCGCTCGTCCGCCACTTCAACTGCGCGCGTCATATTCAACCGCATGGCAAATGGCTGTCCCGCTGTCTTACGAGCCGCGACGTCATCCGCAGTCAGTCCACGCGACACACGGAAGTAAAGCGGTCCGCCAAATTCGTCTTTGGCGCCATCGGCCTGCTCTGCAGCTAGGGCAAGTTCCTGCCGACTGGCGAAACATGGGTAGAGGACGCCGAGGTTTTCAAGCACCTCAGCCGCTTCGCGATAGAGGTCAAACCGGTCCGACTGATAGACAACCTCCTGCTCCCATTCGATGCCAAGCCAAGCCAAATCTTCAAATATCGCCGCAACAAATTCGGGACGACTGCGTCCGGTGTCGATGTCCTCAATGCGCAGCAAAAGTTTACTACCGGCCGCCTTCGCCATCTCATAGTTCGTCAGCGCTGAGTGGGCATGGCCGAGATGCAGTAGCCCGTTGGGACTTGGGGCGAACCGAAAGACCGCGTTTCTATCCGGACGGCAAACGTCACCACTAAGTTCCTCGACGCGATCCAGTCCAGAAAGTTTTTTTGTTCGCTTCACTGAAGCCCTTGTCCATGTGAAAGTTCGGATGGGTTCAAATTAACATATAGTAGTGACACATGGCAGGGCGCGCGAAAACAACAGGTCTGATCCGCACGCGGGACGACATCGACCGTGGGATACGTGCGCTCAGACGCAAGTGCCCGCACATCCGCCACATGCACGACACCGTCGGTGCACCATCATTGCGGCGAAGCCCCCGCGGCTTCCCAGGTCTCATTCGAATCATTGTCGGCCAACAGGTTTCATCCGCCAGTGCGGCGGCGATCTGGGCGCGTGTTCAAGCCGGCCTGCAGCCGATGCAGCCGCAGCGCCTGTTGGAAGTCAACGATCAGGAGATGGCAGCCCTCGGCTTATCGCGACCAAAAATCCGCAGTCTTCGCGCGCTTGCCAGTGCCCTTGCGACAGGTGAACTTAATCTCGGCCCCCGCCATCTCACGCTTTCAGACGACGATTTGCGCAATGCATTGATGCAGATTTCAGGCATTGGGCCTTGGAGTGCCGACGTCTATTTGTTGTTCTGCCTTGCGCGCCAGGACGCATTTGCGCCGGGCGACCTCGCTCTGCAAATCGCCGTGCAAAATCTGCTTGATCTTGCCGATAGGCCAACGCCCGATCAGCTTTTGGAGATCTCCGAACGCTGGCAACCCTGGCGAGGCGTCGCCGCACGCCTGATTTGGCGCTATTACGATCAGCAGCGAAAAAGCCGTCAACTGTTGAAAAGCAAGCCACCCGCCACCACCTAAATCCGATGCAAGGACAGACCGAGCATGGCCGGCGTTGCCAACGCACCACGGCGGAAAGTCCCATCTTTCCGGTCTATTTCTCGCAGAGCTTCACAGAGCTGACATGCGCAGCTAGTATCCCCGCCGAAGAGTCAGGGTTCTCCTCTGATTCGAAGGCGAAACGACAGGACGCCCATACCGTGAACGCGCACGCTACAAACGTGCTGGACTCGTACCCGGCCCTTGTTCTCAACGCCGACTTCCGACCCCTGAGCTATTACCCACTATCGCTCTGGAGTTGGCAGGAGGCGGTGAAGGCTGTCTTCCTTGATCGCGTAAATATTGTTTCCGAATACGATCAGGCCGCCCACAGTCCAAGCGTTGAAATGAAATTGCCGAGCGTTGTCTCGCTGAAATCGTACGTGAAGCCTGCGCTTTATCCCGCCTTCACGCGATTCAACGTGTTCCTGCGTGACCGGTTTTCCTGCCAGTACTGCTACGACAAAAACGAGCTGACATTCGACCATCTTGTCCCGCGCTCGCTTGGCGGCCTGACGCGTTGGGACAACGTTGTCACTGCGTGTTCGCCGTGCAATTTGGCGAAGGCCAACAAGATGCCGGAAGAAGTCGGAATGATCCCGTTCCAGGCGCCGTACCGTCCGACGGTGTTTGAATTGCACCGTAACGGTCGTGCGTTCCCGCCCAACTATCTGCATGAAAGTTGGATGGACTATCTCTACTGGGATAGCGAGCTGGAGCCCTAAATTAGACCGGCGAGATTTAATACGGCGAGACTTATACCAACGAGCCCCGATCCACTTTCATGGACCGGGGCTCTAAAATATCATCGCCGTCGCAGCAGGATCGCGCCGACCGAATGATCTGGTGCACGATATTGGCATGCCGCCGGATACATTCAAGATGTCTCGTCTACCGAAAAGTCTTAACCGGACAGTTAGGCAGCTTTATGGACGTCGCTTGTATTGGCGCACAACGCATCGGCAATGTGCTCGACAGCGCGGCTCCAATCCTCCGTGCCATCCCGATTCAAGCTCGATAGGCCGAACTCGTCAAGCGCATCTTCCGGTGTGCCACCATCGCGAAACACACGGGCGCAGGCTTGTCTCGAATATCCCAGTGCTTGTTCCCACTGGGCCGGGTTTGGGTGAGATGGGGTCATAGGGTGTTGCCTCCATATAAAAGTGGCTCTTGCTAAAACCAAAACGCAAACACGCAAACACTCAAATTTGTGAGGCAAGCACATCCAGTGTGAAAGCACCGCTACGCGAAACCTTGAAATGCGATGCCCTAAGGGCATTGAATGCACACCACATATGCTTGCCAACTATACGGATGGAAATCTGGGGGGATACCCATCCGAATTCTTTTTGCCTCGTATTCGTTCGCGCATTTGATCCGACGCTATGACAAGCAAACCAAAGCAGGACGCGAACGCACATGAAAAACGCTTCTCTTAAAAGTCCAAGCTAAACTGTGCGGGGGAACGCGAACTTCTGCGGCTCGCTGGAACATACCGTGTCACCGTTGGACCTTTAGATGCTTGCGCATCCGGATCGACATTTTTCAAAACGCTACTCAAACAATCATCCAATGACCGCCATGAACTCTGGTCTAAATGGCGATGCGATTGATAATTTTTCATACGCAAACCTCAACTCTTGAACTGGGCTAGCAGCAAGACACAACACAACATGCCGTAGCAGACTCTTTTTGGCGGGAGTGATTCACGTGTTTGCGGTCTGCGTTCAAATTGGCGCCAACTGATTGCGCAACTCAAACTTCGCTCACACGATCACACCCGACGCACTGACGCATTTACTGAAAACGCAAAACTGGAGGGACGCAGTACTGAAGGACGCTCTACTGAACTGAAACAAACGCAGGTACAAAAAACGCGTTACGCAAAACACTCTTAGTGGACGGTACGCAGTCCGGGTGAACTCTGAACTTGGATACGCGGTACTGAGTGAACTGAAACTGAACAACTTGGAACTGAGTTACGCGATACTGAAACTTGTCCCACTCGGACTTGAGAGGGTGATGTGACGAGCCGCTCGGCCATACGCAAGAACACACTGGATCGAGCAGCTCGTCTAAGGTTTTGGAACACACCTTTCAGTGTGCTCTTGGGGCTTTCGCCCAACGCAAACGCAACTAATTTACTGTCGGTACGCAGTACTGAAACCTGGAGCGGAACAAAACGAGATACTGGAACACCACGAGTGGACTTGTGACTGTTCTCGTCCGTGTTACGCGATTGGCTAGACAAGCCAATCAGACGGGGAGAAAAATCCGGGTGAGACAAACGCGATACTCGGTACAAAACACACCCATTACCTGGCGAGTAATTCACGTCCTCGATGATACGAACTCGGACGATCTCGCACTCTCAACACTTAGTGATGTTCGCCTTGTGTTCCGCGAACAAGACCAATTAACCGTTACATTTAGACCACGAGAAGGCGCGAATTTGTCTCCCCCGGGATTTTTTGTTGGACAGTTTGTGAAAAATCACACCGAGCCCCGGAAACAGGGCTCAATCTGAGTCAAAGGCCGTTTTTCAAAACGGAGAAAAAAGTTTGGAAAAGTCTAGGAGCGGCGGCAGGCGGAGGCCGCGGCACTGATGGCGCCAGCAAAAAGTGCCAGAGAAATCAGAACATTATATCCCGCAAACGATATGCCGACGAACCGCCAGGACGCCTCATCGCAGCGAACTACACGAGTTTTCTCAAGGTCGGCCATTAAATTTCCTGCGTCGAGCGTCAGGCTGCCAGCACCGCTACAAGTTGCAGGTCCCGGCCAAAATTTCCACTCCGCACCCGCTTGGTAGACGCCCAAGCCAGCGTTGGCGAGGAACGCGAGCGCAATAAGGAAGAAAATTAGCGTCGCCAGCCGCCGATAATCGGCGGTGAGCAAAACCAGCCCGGCGAATGCTGCCGGGATAGCAGCGTAATAGGCGTACCGCTGTTGTAGGCAGAGCGGGCACGGCACATAGCCACCAATGTGCTCAAAGGCCAAGGCTGCCACGATTGTGCCAACCGCCACCAACAAGACCAGCGCGCCCATAGAATAGCCCTCAGGCTTTGGCGCACGCGCGTCGGGTGTAAGGCTGGTCATTGGTTAGTCTCCGTCGGAACAGCTACAGCACATACTTGATGGCGATGAAGCCACCAATAAGCAAGACCGTAAAGACGGTCAGCACGAGGCCAAGGCGTTTTTCGATGAAGTCGCGAATAGGCGGTCCGAACCAATAGAGCAGACCTGCAACTATGAAGAAGCGCAACGCGCGGGCAACAACACTCGCGAC
>JAJFHI010000040.1 GCA_021775715.1 Hyphomicrobiaceae bacterium
GAACATCCGGCAGTACCGATGTGACCGGGCTCATGATGTTGGCAAGCATCTCGGCGCGGCGCGACGTCAGAAGGCCTCGCAAAGACACCACACCGACAAGGCGACCATCTCCCGACACCACATAAGGATGCTGCCCACGAAACCGCTCGAACTCATCATCCGTGCTAGCCATTTTTTGCAAGACTGAGCCGACTGTCTCACTCCGATCGAACTTAAACACGTCGCTCGTCATCAGGCCGCCAGCTGTGTTGTCCCCGTAAGACATGAGCTGGGTAACTGCCTCACGCTCTTCCGGTGCCATCTCCGCCATAATGGCTTGTGCGTCAGCATCAGAAAGCTCACCAAGAAGGTCGGCCTGATCGTCGCCATCCAGCTCATCGAGGATTTCTGCCGCGTCCTCAGCGTCCAGCTCCTCAATCAAGGCAGCTGCTGGAGCATCAGGGAATTGCTCAACTAGCCCGGCAGCCGTTTCCGCGCCAACAAGCTCCATAAGTTGCACCTGCTCGCTCTGCTCTAGATGCAGAACAGCACGCGCGGCCTCACTCGTTCCAAGGTCATCAACAATGCGGCGCGCCTCGTCGGCGTCCGCAATCTCCAACGCCTGGCGCAGCAGCTCCCAGGGACGATCTAAGACTTCGACGGTTTCAACGGCCGCACTCATTTCCTGCCTCATATATTAAATTTTTCTTGCTATATAGAAAATATATTACTACATAGCAAGAAATCTTACTAAATTGAGGTCTCGCATGCACGACCGTGTCGCGGATGAAATAGCAGAGCTGTACGAAGCCCAATTCGGTGGCAAAGACCGGGGGCGCTTTCGCATCTCTGCAAAATTGCTCAGCCAAATGGCAGACCGTCGGCGTCTTTATGAGGACGACATCAAGGCCATCCATCGCGCGCTTTATGAGCGTGGATACCTCCTGCTGGATCTGGAGACGTTCTTTTGTGTTCTCAGCCAGCGCACGTTCGCAAGCTATCGCCGCGTCAACGCCGAACAGCTTGGACTTGAAGAAAAAGAGAAACCCAAAGGGACCAAGGGTCCACGACGGACGCTGCAATGAACTCAGGTTTTGCTATGAACATTGATCGCGACGAATTCAATCCGCGCATGCACGCCGCGATGGCTGACGCGTTGCGTGGACCAAGGCAAAAGCGGAGCGAAAAGCCACTGATTGGTTGGCGCGAGTGGGTTGTGTTTCCAGACTTTGAAAACATTCGAGTTAAAGCCAAAGTGGATACTGGCGCGCAAACCTCCGCAATCCATGCCTGGAATACAAAAATCATACGAAAGCGCGGCATCGATATGGTGTCATTCGATTTGCACCCGAACCAACGGGATAACCGTAATTCAATCAACTGCCTTGCGCCACTCTCAGACCATCGTCATGTGAAAAACTCTGGTGGCCATTCTCAAGAGAGAATTTTCGTAAACACACGTATCTTGCTAGGCGGCACCATCTGGCCGATTGAAATTTCTCTTACTAATAGAGATGAAATGAGTTACCGGATGCTTCTTGGCCGTGCAGCTATTCGCGGACGATACTTTGTTGACGCCGGAAGATCTTTTCTACTTGGCTCGTGACAGCACGCCAATACTTCAGCACTCAAAAAAATTCAATCAGATATATGCAAACGACTCGATTAGGAGAGCCGCTATGAAAATCGCATTGATGTGCGTTAACCCCACGGTGTACACGCACGAACGCCTCATAGAAGCGGCGGAAAAACGCGGACACCAAATCGATATTGTTCACACGTTGCGAACGATGATCAACATCGCATCCCACAAGCCTGCGCTGATTTACAATGATCAAAAGCTTGAGGGCTACGACGCGGTTATTCCAAGGATTGGCGCGTCTATTACGTTTTATGGGCTCGCGGTTCTGCGGCAGTTTGAAATGATGGGTGTCTACCCACTGAACGAATCTGTCGCCATAGGCCGTTCACGCGACAAGCTCCGTTCCATGCAGCTGTTGTCACGCAAAGGAATCGGCTTGCCGGTCACAACCTTCGCGCATGACCCGAAAAAATCTGCGGAAGTTGTGAAAATGGCTGGCGGGGCGCCGGTTGTGATCAAGCTGCTTGAGGGAACGCAGGGCATTGGTGTTGTTCTTGCCGAAACGCCGAAATCCGCGCAATCGGTTATCGAGGCGTTCCGTGGTGCCAACGTCAACATTCTCGTGCAGGAATTCATCAAAGAAGCTGACGGCAAAGATATACGCTGCCTGGTCATCGGTGACAAGGTCGTTGCATCAATGGAACGCACAGGCGCAGAAGGCGATTTTCGTTCAAACTTGCATCGCGGCGGTTCAGCCAAAATGATTAAGATCACACCGCAAGAACGGTCGACGGCTGTCGGTGCGGCCTCAGCAATGGGTCTGAACGTTTGTGGTGTCGACTTGCTGCGTGCCAATCACGGCCCCGTGGTGATGGAAGTCAACTCGTCCCCGGGTCTCGAAGGTATCGAAAAAGCATCCGGTATCGATGTCGCTGATAAGATCATCGAGTACATCGAAAAAAATGGGAAATTCGGCAAAACCAAAACCAGAGGTCAAGGCTAACCTATATGCGCGAAGCATTTGAGATAGCTGGCACTCACGTGGCTGCAGGAACAAGACGGCTTATAGACATTCCCGTCGCAAAACTTTCGAACCATACACCTGTTGCCCTTCCCGTGCAGGTATTGCACGGGAAGCTGGACGGTCCGACGCTATTTGTTAGCGCGGGTATTCACGGCGATGAGATTGTTGGCGTTGAAGTGATCCGCCGCCTACTCAACACGCGTGGCCTTGGCGCCTTACGCGGCACACTCTTGTGCGTGCCGATGGTCAACGTGTTCGGGTTTCTTTCGCAGTCACGA
>JAJFHI010000391.1 GCA_021775715.1 Hyphomicrobiaceae bacterium
TCCAGGCTAACGTCAGATTCAGGTACAGCGCTGGAGCGCGCGGCATTGATGGCCCAACGCCATGATGCAGTGCAGCGCACAGCAGGGGCGATGTGATCCGCGGTCCCCATTTTTGGGACCTTTGGCACAGACGCTTAAAAAAGAGACAGCTACGATCGTTTGTGGCTTCCGCTTTAATCAAATGGCCGTCGGTTTCACTCTAGGAGTTTGGTGTGCATCGACGGTGTAAGCACAACGCAGGTGAAACATCTGCGGCTGTGACGGGGTTTATGCGTGAGACCAATGGAGCTGTCGGCGAAGGTCGGCACGGTTCGTAAAACGAAAGACCTTCTATTACGACGTCGTGTGAATGACTTCACTATGTGAGTGACTTCACAAGGGTAACGGCAAACGCAGCCAGAACATGGTTTGCGTATGGCTCAAGCCAGTAGATTTTTTTTAACAACAAGACGTGAGAACGGGAGCCCATGAGGCAGGGACAACAAAATCGGCGTGGCCGTGGTCGCGGTAGTAACAACAATAATAATAACAACAATAACAACCGCAACAAAAATCAGAACCCACTAACTCGGAGCTTTGAGAGCAACGGTCCCGATGTGAAGATTCGTGGGACACCAGCGCATGTTGCTGAGAAGTATATTACTCTGGCGCGCGATGCCTTGTCGTCGAGCGATCCCGTGCTGGCAGAAAACTACTTGCAACACGCCGAGCATTACAACCGCATCATTATGACGTACCGCGAACAGCAGGTGCAGCAGGTGCAGCAGAACGGCGATGGACAGAACGGCAATGGCCGTCACGTTCCGTCGCAACAACCGCAGCCAGCCGGGCACGAGGCGGATGCCTACAGCGAAGATGCCACGCAAGCAGCGTCTGTAAATGTAGATGCCGCAGCCGCAGCCGAATCAGGGGCTGGTGCGGAATCTGAACCACCACCGTCGCGGGCGCGGTCATCGCAACCACGTGAGCCACGCGCTCCTCGCGGAAATGCACGGCCACGAAGAGCCAAGCCTGCGAATGCGGACGGTGGGGCTGCAAAAGGACGATCGAGCGATCCAGAAAATTTCGGCGCCGAAGCTGATCAACCAGAATTCTTACGTCGTCCGGTTCGCCGTCGTACTCGCACGACGACTGCCGCTGGCGAGGGTGATCAACCCGTTGTCGAAACTGCATCAACGGACGATGCCGGCGCCGAATAAGAACGAACCGCAAATGTATTGGGTTTGGTAGTGACGTTGTGGTGAATTACAGCGTTTGCGAGGCTGTGTGTTCGGTATGGGGGGCGTTCGCCCCTGTGTCGAATGAGGGTTGCTGTGGGCATTGGTGCCGTTGGTTTGAAAGCGGTCTTGGACATGCGTCTAAATCGCCGGTCTGGGATGGGACAAATGCGGCCGTTCGTATGCGTATCCATCTGCAAGGCCATAAACGACAGACACGCTTAGAACATGCCATTGTCGTGCGCGCTTTCGCTAGGTAACGTCTGGAGCACATCCCAGTGTTCGACAATCTTACCGTCGGCGTCGAAACGAAAAATGTCGATTCCGGCGTATTCCAGATCTTCGGGCCAAATTTGGTGGCAGTGCAGAACAACCAGATTGTCCTCCGCAATCGTACGCTTGATGACCACTCTTTTGCCTGGATATTCGCGGGCCATCTTTTTGAAGTAGGTGACGAAACCATCCTTGCCGGTCTTCACGTGCGGATTATGTTGCATGTATTCCGCCCCGACAAATGTCTCGATCGCCCGTTCCGGCTCACAGTCGTTGAACATCATCTCATAAAACGCGATTGCGTTTCGTCGGTTCCTGTCGGTTTGCTTCATTGAGTATCTCTCTCGCTTTTGGCGTTTCTCAAGGAAAGCCCCGGGCAGCAGTCAAAGCCGCCCGACGCCCTCGGCTCTTGGCTCTTGGCTATTTTATCACCTCGAGCTGCTTGAACAGCCCGTAAACGTCAAGAACATCCCAATGTTCTGCGAGCTTGCCGTCCTGCACGCGGAAGATATCGACGGCATCGAATTTGTAGGCTTTGCCTGTTGCAGGGATGCCGAGCCATTCACCTTTGTGGGTGCCGGAATACGTGCCGTAGGCCCAAACTTTGTCACCTTCAGATGCGATTTTCTTGAGTTCGTATTTGAAGTCTGGTGAGGCTTTGAACCAAGCCTCAAAGAACCTCTGGAAGCCTCCGCTGCCTTGCTCGACAAGCGGATTGTGCTGGATGTAGTCTTCGGTCATGAGGTCGGGCAGACGCGAAAAGTCCTTCTCAGCGAATATTACCTTACCGAAATCACCGAGAACGGCCTTTGGGTCTTTTTCTGCTGCAAAAGCGCTCGTCACGGCTGTGACACCCAAAATAAGGGATGCAAGCGCTACCAAGATTGTTTTGATCATTTCTAGGGTTCCTTGCTTTCGCCTGGCGGATCGTGCCGGCAAAGTTCAGATAGCAAAGATGGTAACTATATTGAAGAAGGCACCTTTGAGTGGTATAAGTACATAAAAGTAACCTAGGAGCGGAATCGTGAAGTGGAACCCTTATGCTGCTGAATGTCCAACACGTCAGCTTCTTGATCGGATCTCAAACAAATGGGTCGTGTTGATCCTTGGCCTGCTCGTTGACGGACCAAAGCGATTTAGCGTTTTGAAGAGGGAAATTGATGGAATCTCTCAAAAGATGCTCTCACAGACTTTGCGTAATTTGGAGCATGACGGGCTGCTTACCCGCCGTGCTTTTCCAACCGTTCCGGTGACTGTTGAGTACGAGCTGACGCCATTGGGACAAAGTCTGAATGTTGCCGTGGATCCATTGAGAAAGTGGGCGACGGGGAACATGACAAAAGTGTTTCGTGCACGTGAGCGTGTGGAGTGCCGGACGTCCGAATAAATCCAACAGGATGACACAACGGATGCGGTTGGTCGTCGCGCAGTCACCGCAATTATTCTTGGGCTGCGGGCGCGGGGGATGGTTCGAGCCACCGGCCCCGCTCACGCTAGTGCAGTCTCCTACAACCCCTTACCTGTTGCCAACCAGTTGGCGCACTCTTCGCCGAGTTCTTCAAGCGCCTTCGCTTCATATTTCGCAACATCTTCATCGGACAGCATGTTGTGCCAGCGGCCGTTAGTGCCTTTGTTGATGAAGGTTTTCGCGCCGCCGTCCCAGAAACCGCCGCCCAACGGCGTAGCAGATGCTCCGTTTTCTTTCATGTAGTCGAAGCTGCAGTGCTTGAGTATCGCGGGCCACTTTTCTTCATTGATGGGGATCTCCAGAAATTCGGCGATTTTGCGAATTTCACCCGGCATGTCGGCTTTCATGTTCGCGAAATGAACCATATGAACGTTTGGAAGGTCTCTGATTTCCCACCACGTCCGAATGTTTTCCCAGAACGGCCAGTATGGGTGCCCGTCTTTTTCCAACCAGACCCGGAAGTAATCGACGGGATTATCGGCGGGTGGTTTTTCAAATGGAGGGCCAACGCGCCCAGGCGAGTCGTTGACTGCGGCATAGTAATTTTCGTTGGCGTTGATGTGATGGTTGAACCAGCTCCAGGCGACGTCACGGCCATCGCGGGCAATGTAGATGTATTTCGCTTTCGGCGAAAAGACGATGGCATCCACTGGGAGGTGGGTCTTCAGGAACCGCCGGTGCGTTTGTGCCTCGATTTCCGGCAGCTTCACTTCTTTTGGCGGAACACGCAGATCAAGCCATGGCGACATTTCAGCGGTTGGCAGACCTTCTTCGCCGTCGAACAGAAGCTGGCTAACAATCTGCTGCGTCCAGGTCGTGCCGGACTTAGCATAGGTGCTAATGATGATGTCGTCGTCGCGAAACTTGTAGTCATTCCAAAATGTCGAATCGAAATGGTGACTTTGCATTTCGCGTGTTTTCACTGGCCAGTTTGGCTCTGACGAATTCATTCTTGAGTTTCTCCCAGGTTTCGATTTTTGTCGGCGCGCCGTCGCGCTCTTTTCAATGGTGGACAATAAGCGACGAGTGATGTTGCACAAGACCATAAAATGACATTTGCGGGGCTGCCAATCCGGCACCAACACCTAGTCTTATAATGTCGGGGCAATTTGGGCGGTCCTTTCGCAGGTGCGAAATGATGCTGTGCGTGACCGAAGTTTCTAGCAAGGAAGTCTTCCGCAACCGCTCACTTGCTGAAAATATCCCCTACAGCCAGCGTGCCGGGCTCTTGGATCGTTGCGTAAATGCCAAAATCGGTGTGGCTCCAGGTCCGTTCGAGCACGGCAGGTATTGCAAGGTCGCGGGCGCCGGTTTCGGGGTCAACGTTGGTTGCTGCACAACGCATGGTGCGGTCGAGGCCACGGAGTTTGATGCCGCCGATCTGAAAATCTTTGCCAACCAGATCAAACTCCGACCTGGGCGCAAGGCCGTCGATATGGATGTTGGCGCGAAATCGTAGAGCGTGAACCGGCTTGCCGACGGCGCGTTCAAGGTCACGCAGTGAGGCGAGGTTGATGATGTGCACGCACTTGGCGGCGACGTCGGAAAAGCTGTGACCGTCGGCGCGCATGATCTTCGGCGCGCCGCGCAAACTGTCTTTCATGTAGGCGCCAAGAAACTGTTCGATCATCTGGCGGCCAAGCTGTGTCGTAAGCTGGCCGCGCGCAATTTGTTTGCCGTCGCGCTTTATTGTCAGCGTGTCGGTGCCTGTGTCGAATTCCGTTTCCAGTGTCGCAAGACGCTCGTCGCGCATCAGCATCAGGAAGTTGATTTTCGGTAGATGCCTCGGCGCTTCCGGATCGAAACGTCCGGAGCCGTTTTCGATGGCCCAGGCCCGGTCTGCGGGGAGAGTTGCACCGGCCTCCACATCGATTTTGTCCAGCCGCTCCGGTGACAGCCCCTTCACTGGATAACGATAAATGTCAATGACTTCTGTGCTTGTTCCGCTGCTCATATCATGTGCTCAATCGTAGAGGTATCGGATCGGAAAAAACTTGGGGGCTGACCCTCTTTATTTTGCGCTTGCCTATCCCATATCACAGTGTGGTGAACTTGTGGTGTGATGCCGAAATGGGTCGGCCACAATTTTCAACGGTAAGACATTCGAACACGGCGTTGGGAACTCGTGCCACTATGGGCGGACCGGACGGCCAGAGGAGTGAGACCTATGAATATAGAGAAATATACAGATCGCGCGAAGGGGTTCGTGCAGGCGGCGCAATCTCTGGCGGTCAGAGAAGGCCATCAACAGTTTTCACCGGAACACGTTTTGAAAGTCTTGCTCGACGACGAGCAGGGGCTGGCTGCAGGTTTAATCTCTCGTGCCGGTGGTGAACCGGAGCGTGCGCGTGAAGTAGTAGCGCAGGCGTTGGAAAAACATGCCAAGACGTCGGGTAGTGGCGCGGGACAGATCTATCTTACGCAGGAACTAGCAAAAATTTTTGAAGCCGCCGAACAGCTCGCCGAAAAGGCCAGTGATAAGTACGTCACGGCCGAACGTTTGCTGCTTGCGATAGCGGTTGAAAAGGAAACCGCCGCTGGCAATGCACTAGAGGCTGCCGGCGTGACGGCGCAAACGCTCAACAGCGCGATCAATGACATCCGTAAAGGACGCACGGCAGATACAGCGTCGGCCGAGGAAGGCTACGACGCGTTGAAGCGCTATGCGCGTGACCTGACGGAAGCCGCGGCCTCTAACAAACTTGATCCGGTGATTGGTCGCGACGAGGAAATCCGCCGGACAATCCAGGTACTCTCGCGCAGGACCAAAAACAATCCCGTTCTGATCGGTGAACCAGGCGTTGGTAAAACCGCCATTGCTGAAGGTCTTGCGTTGCGCATCGTCAAAGGCGACGTGCCGGAAAGCCTGAAAGACAAGAAGCTTCTGTCGCTCGACATGGGTTCGCTGATCGCCGGTGCGAAGTATCGCGGTGAATTTGAGGAACGCTTAAAGGCTGTGCTGACGGAAGTGACAGGCGAGGCTGGACGTATCATTCTGTTTATCGACGAGCTGCATACGATCGTTGGTGCTGGTAAGGCCGACGGCGCGATGGATGCGTCTAACCTGCTGAAGCCTGCGTTGGCGCGGGGTGAGCTGCATTGTGTGGGTGCGACAACGCTCGATGAATATCGTAAGCACATCGAGAAGGACGCGGCACTCGCACGCCGCTTCCAGCCGATTACAATTGCAGAGCCAACTGTTGCAGACACGATCTCGATCCTGCGCGGCCTAAAAGAGAAATACGAATTGCATCACGGTGTGCGCATTACCGACAGCGCACTTGTTTCTGCTGCAACCTTGTCGAAGCGCTACATCACCGATCGTTTTTTGCCAGACAAGGCCATCGACCTAGTCGATGAGGCGGCATCGCGTCTGAAGATGCAGATTGATTCAAAGCCGGAAGAGCTTGATGCCATCGATCGCGATCTCATGCAGATGAAGATCGAGCGTGAAGCCTTGCGCAAGGAAACGGACGTGGCCTCGCAGGACCGTCTTGAGCGGCTCGAAAAGTCGATCTCTGAGTTGGAAGAGCAGAGCCGTGCTCTAACGCAGCGCTGGGAATCGGAAAAGGACAAGCTCGGTTCGGAACAAAAGATCAAGGAAGAGCTTGACGCTTATCGCGGTGAGCTTGACCAGGCGCAGCGGCGCGGCGA
>JAJFHI010000392.1 GCA_021775715.1 Hyphomicrobiaceae bacterium
CTGCACTACCGGTTGCTCGACGACTGGGGCTACACAAAGCTGGCAAAAAAAGAACGTGAAGAGTCGATCGAAGAGATGCAGCACGCCGACAAAATTATCGAGCGCATCATATTCCTTGAAGGACATCCAAACCTCCAACACATCGCCCCCCTTATGATCGGCCAGGACATCAAAGAGGTGCTAGAAAGTGATCTCAAAGGTGAGATGACGGCCATTGAACATTACACTAAGGGCCGCCAGCTATGCCGTGAAAAAGATGACTACGTGACGATGCAGATCTTCGAAGAACTGCTGAAGGACGAAGAAGGTCACGTTGATTTCCTTGAAACACAGCTTGAGCTACTGGAGAAAATCGGCGTTGAGAATTACGGCTTGCTCAATTCAGGCTCGGCCGACGGCGAGGGTTAGTGGCACTTGGCTGGACACGTCAATCGACTGTTTTTTCCGGTCATCGCGCTTGCAGGATTTGTGAGTGCGGTGACTTTTTTTGTGTCTGCTGGTCAAGCGCAGCAGTCAACTGGCCGTACAGACCTCAAACAACGTATTGAAACGGTGGTCAATGAACATGTTCTTCCACGCGTGCGAGGTTTGGAAGTTACCACTTCGGAATTGGCGACGACCGTAAGATCTGCTTGTCAGGCCAAGAACCCAGGTAGAAATGAGGACGTAACCGGAAAATTCGCGGCCGCAGTTCGGGCCTGGGCATCAGTATCACACCTGAACTTTGGACCGCTCGCCGTGGAGGCGCGCCGCGAACGCATGGCTTTCCTGCCCGACCCGCGTGGCATTGTCCGTCGGCAACTTGTTCGCTTGTCTCGGTCCGGCAGCTTCGAAAAAATTACAGCCAAAAGCATCACAGAACATAGCGTCGCAGTACAAGGTCTCACAGCGCTCGATCAGATTCCATTTATTCAAAAAGAAAGAATTAGGAACGACATTCGGGAAGGTCGCATAATTGTTGAATGGCCTTTTTTACGAACCCCAGTAAATTGCCCATTGGCCGTTGCTATCACCGCAAACACCGCCGCAATTGCCAGAGACCTGCGTGCAGAATGGACCAACGAGAAGGGTTGGCGTACGCGATTGTTGTCGGCAGGACCTGATGACCCGATATACCGCTCAACCGAAGAGGCCGCAGCAGAGCTCGTTAAGGCTCTTACCACTGCGCTCGACGGCATAAACAAACATCAAATCTTGCCGTTGCAAAACTCTTCACAATACCAAAGGCCTGCACGTGGTGTACCGTTCTTTAAGACAGAATTAAGCAGGGTCTATTTGATCGCATCAATCGATGCAGCAATCGATCTCTATGAAAAGCTCAATCTCGAACCTTATGTCATCAAGAAAAAGCCATGGCTAAAAACCTGGCTGCCGGAAACCATTTCCAGTTTGCGAGAGAATAGCGCGAAAATTACATACCCCGTTTGGCCGGTCCACGTGTTCGCAAAAGAAAACTACGACCACATACGAAATCTAGAACGTTTCACGCGCGGCCTGAGCAAGGTGGTGGCAACAGAACTCGGCCCAGCTGCGGGTCTCACTGTTGGATTTAATCAGGTCGATGGTGATTAATCGCAGGGACATACTCCGGCACAGTGTCGCGCTGTCGGCAATGACAGTGTTCGGCGCGCCTGCCGTCTTGGCCGCAAACCAACAAGTCCCTGTTGAAGACGGTCTGCTCGCGTCAGCCTGCCGCAAAAAAGATGGCACGTTCGCCGTCGTCGTGCTGACCGAATCCGGGCACATCGTTCGCGAAGTTCCACTCAGCGGTCGCGGCCACGACGCAACGTATCATCCAAAAACCGGTCGGATTGTCGCTTTCGCTCGCCGCCCCGGAAACTTTGCTGTTGCCTTTAATGCGCACGATCTAAGCGAGCCCACCTTGTTCACGACACCAACCAGCCGACACTTTTTCGGTCACGGTATTTTTTCGCGTGATGGCCGTCTGCTCTACACAACAGAAAACGATTTTGGTGCCAATCACGGTGTCATTGGCATCTACGATGCGTCGAACACCTACGGGCGCATCGGTGAGTTTCCAAGCCACGGGATCGGCCCGCACGACATCACCATTCTCGATGATGATCGCACTCTGGTTGTCGCTAATGGCGGCATCGAAACACACCCCGATTTCGGCCGCGCCAAGCTGAACCTGAACACCATGTCACCGTCGTTGTGCTTCATCGATCGCACAACAGGCGACCTCACTGCTCGGCAGAAGCTACCAAGCAACCATCATCACTTGTCCATTCGACATCTCGCAGCAACATCCAACAGTGATGTCTGGTTCGGCTGTCAATGGGAAGGTGCGTTAATTGATACACCGGCCCTGATCGGCTCAGCCAGCCTGGACAAAGAGGTGAGCCTGTTGGAGAGCACGACCACGGTCGGACCAATGCTGCGCGGTTACATTGCTTCGGTCAGTATTTCGGCCAGCGCTCGTTGGTTGGCGGCATCGGCACCCCGCGCCAATCGCGTCCTCATTATCGATACCGAACGCCAAATCATCCACAACGCGGTCGACGTCGCCGACGGCTCTGGTGTCGCACGTGGACGTGACGAACACATGTTCAACATCACGTCCGGCCACGGCGCTCTGGTGAGCCATAATCCAACGACGCCCCTTGGCAACCCGAGACTGGGAGAAAAGCCAGATTTCCAAACTGCCCCAGCGAATCCGGTCCGAAACTTCTCAGACATATCATTCGACAACCATCTACTGCGCTTGTCGCCACCGATTTAGGCGCCACAATTCCCAATACCAAACGCCAACCGGAAACTATAAACACCTGTAACTTTTATATTTTTCTTGCGAACGCGCAGAAAATTCTCACCATTGAGCACATCAAGATTTGGGACAGCAATGCACCGATGTCGCACCGCGCACATTATGTTGCATGCGAATATCCGTCCGTTATTCTTCCAGACTACAAATCTTTGCTCGCCACCCGTTACTCAATAAGTAATAAACAGAAGAAACTTGAACGAGCGCCATTCGATGCACACAGGCGCTTCATAACTATTTTGTTCCAATTCGCTGACGGATTACTGAGTCGGCGTCATGGGGGAATTTCGTGCCGTTGTTTGACAAACTTGCTCATCTGCCAAGAAGCGTGAAGCAGTGCCTTCTCGCGCTTATGGATGTCACGTTGCTAACGTTATCCATCTGGGCGGCGATCTCGCTTCGGCTCGGCGCGCCTTATCAGCCACCAACGGTCTTGTCGTATTTCGTGATCCTTGGCGGTGCGGTATGTGGCGCCAGCGTTTTCTACCGCTTCGGTCTCTACCGTCAGGTTACACGCTACATCGATGCCACGGGTAACCTACGCATTCTGTACGGCGTTACGTTGACGATGATCTGCCTTGGTATGTTTGTCGCTGTGACACGTTTTGAATCGTTTCCACGATCAGCATTTTTTCTGTTCTGGGTGATCGCACTAGCCTCGTTGATGGGCAGCCGCCGTATCATCAAGCTTACACTGCGAAATCTGGTCCACCATCAAAGCACGACGGACAATGCTCCAACTGAGGTCCTCATTTATGGTGCAGGGGAAGCAGGTCATTTGTTAAACCGTGAACTCAGACGCCTTGGCTCACATACGCCAATTTACTTTATCGATGACGACGCCTCCCTATGGGGCCAGAAGGTCGGTAGCCTAAAAGTGCGTTCGCCAGCCGAGATCCCAACCGTTCTGTCTGAAAAAACCGTCAGCGAAATTTTTCTGGCGATGCCGTCGCTATCCCGCAAAAGGCGGCGCGAGATCGTGCTTTCACTTGAAGACTATAATATCGCTGTCAAGACCGTGCCAACCGTTAGTGAAATTGTCACTGGTGAAATAGCCATCAGCAATGTCCGGCCGATTAACGCCGGCGATCTTTTATGCCGCGATCCTGTTCCGCCGAAGCTTGAAATTCTGCAGAACGCCATCAACGGCAAATGCGTGCTTATAACGGGCGCCGGTGGTTCAATCGGCTCTGAAATTGTGAATCAGTTGCTGAAGCTGGAACTCGGTCCAAAGCGTATCGTGCTGTTCGAGTTGTCCGAAATCGCGCTTTATCAAATTGACATGAAGGCACGAGAGCTTCTCGAAGAGCGGGACCAAAAAGCCAAGCTCCGCGACAGTGTTGAGCCGGCGTGCGAAATTGTATCCTGCCTCGGTTCGGTTTTGGATGCCGAACCGTTGCGTATGATCATGGAACGCTACGACATTTCAACAATCTATCATGCCGCCGCCTACAAGCACGTGCCTATCGTTGAGCTAAACCCGTTCACAGGCCTTAAGAACAATACGCTTGGAACGCATGTTCTGGCGAAAGTCGCACGCGAAATGCAGGTTGAGCGTTTTGTCCTTATCTCTACCGACAAGGCCGTCCGCCCGACGAACGTGATGGGCGCAAGCAAACGCCTTGCCGAACTCACGGTTCAAGCCAACGCGGCCCGCCGTGACAGCCGGACTGTATTCTCGATCGTCCGGTTTGGAAATGTGCTGGCCTCATCAGGCTCCGTTGTGCACCGCTTTACCAAACAAATCGAACAGGGTGGGCCAGTGACGGTCACACACCCCGACGTCACGCGCTATTTCATGTCGTTTGAAGAAGCGGCACAATTGGTCATTCAATCTGCAACCATTGCAAAAGGTGGCGACCTCTTCCTTCTCGACATGGGCGAACCGGTCAAGATCGACGGCCTCGCCCGTATGATGATCATGCTCGCTGGCATGAAAGTCGACGAAGACGGCAACGGCGCCAGCGGCGATATCGCAATTGAGTACACAGGCCTCAGGCCTGGCGAGAAGCTGTTTGAAGAATTATTGCTGGATTACAAGACCGGCGATACCGATCACCCTCGCATTAAACGCTGCGATGAACCTTTCATAACATACGAACAGCTGGCGAATGAGCTGGATACCCTTGAGAAGGCGATCGCGGAACACGACATTGAATTGGTGCAATCCCTTTTGTACCGCCTCGTCGAAGGCTATCAGCCAGACTCACACCGCCAGACCGGTACAATAGAAGCCGCCTGAATCGGAACGGGCTTTAGACTTGCCAGAATCACGGGATGATTGTGAGGTTGCCATCTAGTCAGGTGGCGGAAAATTCGTTAAAAATTCTTCAGCGGATCTCCTCTACAAAAGAATATTCCGGAAACTCAAACACACGCTTCTATACGAGGCCCAACGCAACTGCCGTGCAGAACTGCGGCACTGGCGAACGCGGAACTACTACGAACCATGCTGCTCCCAAAACAGGCTGATCGCTGGCAAGTTGTCTCTCTTGAATGGGCGATAGCATTTGTCACGGCTGCAATGCTGATCCTGCCGCGTGCATCTTTGGTGTTTCTGGGCGTGTTCGCGGTGACAGCTAGCGTCGCCGTTGGATCAAAGTCGGAATTCTTTCGGAGCCTTCCTGCGGTTGCAAAGAACTCCAAGCTGCTGATCACCGCCGCCGCTGTTCTTGGTTGGGCCTTGCTTAGTGCTATCTGGTCGGTCGACACTTTGCGGTCACTCATGATGTCGACGTTGATCCTTCTTGTTGTCGGGATTGCTACTGTCGCCGTTCGCGCTACCAACGTGATCAGGCTTCCCGATGTCTGGTTCCTAATGCGCGGAATTGTTGTCGGTTTTCTAATCGGGTTGGCATACCTCGTCATAGAAGAGGTGACAGACCGTGGGTTGATGCGTGCTGTACTGAACACCTTCACGTTCCTCAAAGGTCCAACACCGGCGCTCGTGACACGTATTGGCGATCACGTCGCAGCGATTAGCCCGCCAATAATGAACCGGAACCTCGGGGCCCTGTCCGCACTTTTCTGGCCAGCACTGTTCTCAACACTTTGGTTGTCAACAAGCTCGGAAAAACTCCTCCGGTGGAGAATACCTGTCGCGCTCGCTGTATTTGCAGTCGCCGCGTTCGTTATTTTTTTCTCCGGTCATGAGAGTTCAAAACTTGCGCTCGCACTAAGTGCAGTCGTTTTCGCAGCGGCCTGCAACTGGCCCCAAAAAACAAAATATGCTGTTATGGCAATGTGGGTCGGCGCGACGTTGCTGATGGTACCAACAGTGGAAATTATGGACCGCGTCGGCGTCAAAGACGTCAAGGAACTCCAAAGATCCGGCCGCGATCGCATCTATATCTGGACGCATACCGCACGTCAGTTTTACAAATCACCGATCATTGGAATTGGTGCGGCGGGCACACCGATTGTGAATACGCGGCACAGTAAAGTTGAGAAGGCGTTTGCATTCCGCCTCAACCGCCACGCCCATAACATGTATCTGCAGAACGCTTACGAACTTGGTGCTATTGGAGCCGTTCTGCTCTGTCTCTTCGGCCTCGTGGCGATCAACGCGCTGGCAAGCCTGGGAGCCGCTTATCTGCCATTTGGACTGGCGCAATTCTCAGCTATCATGGGACTGATGGCGGTCAGTTATGGCATGTGGCAATTCTGGTTGATTTCCGCCTTTGCTATATCAGCCGTCGTGGCAAAAATCGCGGCGAATGCGGGCACTACTCAAACCGAAACCTTGTAGACGTCCTTGTACCAATCAACAAAACCGCGAATGCCCTCTTCGATCGGTGTCTGCGGTTTTTAGCTGACATCGCGCACGAGCGCGTCGATATCTGCAAAGGTATCACGCACATCGCCAGGTTGTTGCGGCAGCATGTCCGTTATCGCGCTTTTGCCATCAGCCTTCTCAATACACGCGACGTAGTCAAGCAGCTCAACCGGCTGGTTGTTTCCGATTTTGTAAAGCCGGTAAGGAGCCGAAGACGTCGCCGGACTCGGGTGATCGCTTTGCCAATCCGGGTCTGGTGTCGCCACATGATCGAGTGTCCGCAGAACGCCGTCGACGGTGTCATTGATGTAGGTGAAGTAACGCGAGTGCTCACTCGTTATTGAAGACGTCAATCGGTTCACCGGCAATAAATTTTCGCGTGAATAAAAATGGGGACATATCGGGACGCCCCCACGGTCCGTAAACCGTGAGAAGACGAAGCCCGTGACGGGGAGTTGATAGAGGGGGGCGTAGCTGTCCGCGCCATAAACCGAACTCGACGAAGCGTAGACGAGATGCTCGACATCGTGCTGGCGAAAACCTTCAAGGATATGCAGAAACCCCGTCAGGTTCGATGCGCCATAACTGTACGGATTGATTGAGCCATAGCGAACGCCGGCCTGCGCCGCGAGATTGACGACGCGGTCGGGTTCTTCCGCCGCAAATAGCTTCTCAATACCATCCCTGTCGGCCAGGTCAGCCAGGTCAGCCACACAAAACTGCAGCCATATGACGTAGATTATAGACCCCGCACAAATACGCCGGGGCTTTTTCGAGCTCCGGCGTGGCAGTTGTTGAAAACGATTTTGTGGTGCTGGTTAGTCCAGCTCGTACTTCATCTCGTAGTTTTCCTTGAGCGAAGCATCCTGATCAGCTTTCGACAAGATGCAGTTTCCGATCACCAGCGTTTCCATCTCGGTCCCCATAAAACACCGAAACGCGTCTTCCGGTGTGCAAACGATCGGTTCACCGCGAACATTAAAGCTTGTATTGATCAGAATTGGGCATCCGGTGCGCTGCTTAAAGGCACCGAGCAACGTGTGGTAGCGCGGGTTGGTTTCTTCGTGCACCGTTTGAATACGCGCTGAATAATCTACGTGCGTAATGGCCGGCAGTTCCGACCGCGGCACGTTCAACTTGTCGATGCCAAACAGCTGCTCGTCGCTGTCGTTTGAGCGAATGCGACGTTCTTTAACAACATCAGAAACCAGCAGCATATATGGGCTATCGGTGTCGTGATCAAAGTAGTCGGAAACGTCTTCCCGCAACACGGAGGGGGCAAACGGGCGGAAACTCTCACGATACTTGATTTTCATGTTGAGCGTCTTCTGCATTTCCGGATTGCGTGGATCTCCGAGAATGGACCGACCGCCAAGCGCACGTGGTCCAAACTCCATCCGGCCCTGGAACCAGCCCACAGCATCACCGCGCTCAAGAGCATCGGTCGTGCGTTCATAGAGCTCATCTTCAGCAACAACTGAGAACCTTGCTCCGAGATCTGCCAAAGTCTTTTCGATTTCGTCCTGCGGCACTTCCGGACCCAAATACGAGCCCTTCATGCCATCTCGCGCCGTCGATACCTTGCGTGGCTGATCAAGATGCTGATGGTAGCCAGCCAAAGCTGCACCGAGAGCACCGCCGGCATCACCAGCAGCTGGTTGAACCCAAATGCGCTTGAACGCGCGATCGCGTAGAAGCTTGCCGTTCGCTACGCAGTTCAACGCCACGCCGCCAGCAAGACAGAGGTTTTCAACGTCATAGGAATTGGCAAGACTGCGCGTGATGCGCAGCATTACTTCTTCCGTGACCTTCTGAACCGAGGCGGCCAAGTCCATCTCTCGTTGTGAGATCGGAGTTTCAGGCGTACGCGGCGGCGCGCCAAATAGTTCATCGAATTTGGGCGACGTCATGGTCAGTCCGGTTGCATAGTTGAAATAGCTTTGGTCGAGCCAGAACGAACCGTCTTCTTTTAGGTCCAACACATTGTCGAGGATTAGGTCGGCGTATTTCGGCTCACCGTAGGGCGCGAGCCCCATGATCTTGTACTCGCCGGAGTTGACCTTGAAGCCAGTATAGTAGGTCATCGCGGAATAGAGCAGCCCGAGACTGTGCGGCCATTGGATCTCGCGAAGAGTCTCAAGTTTATTGCCCCGTCCCAGTGCCACCGAAGTCGTTGCCCACTCGCCAACTCCGTCCATCGTCAACACAATGGCCTCTTCAAACGGTGAAGGGTAGAACGCAGACGCCGCGTGACTTTGATGGTGTTCGGAAAACAGCAGTTTATCACCCAGTGTGCCGCTATCGGAAAACTGGACCAACGCCTCTTCCAAGTTCTTTTTCTGGAACAATTTATCCTTGATCCAAACCGGCAACGCCATGCGGAATGACGAAAATCCGTGCGGTGCGTTGGCGAGGTAGGTTTCCAGCAAGCGTTCAAACTTGACCAACGGCTTTTCAA
>JAJFHI010000393.1 GCA_021775715.1 Hyphomicrobiaceae bacterium
ATTCCGGTTGTCTGCATTACGGGCCAGGTGCCATCGCACTTGATCGGCAGCGACGCATTCCAGGAGTGCGACACGGTTGGCATCACGCGTCCTTGCACCAAGCACAACTGGCTGGTGAAAGACGTCAATGATTTGTCGCGCGTTTTGCACGAGGCATTTCTGATCGCAAAAAGCGGGCGTCCGGGCCCGGTGGTTGTCGACATTCCAAAAGACGTCCAGTTCGGCACCGGCAACTACGTCGGGCCAACCAACATTGCGCACAAAACCTACCGCCCGCGTTTGAAGCCGGAGCAGCCTGCCGTTCGTGAAGCTGTCGAGATGATAGCGAATGCCAAGAAGCCCGTGTTCTACACTGGTGGCGGCGTGATCAACTCGGGTCCGAAAGCCAGCAAGCTGCTGCGCGATTTGGTGCGATTGACGAACATTCCTGTAACTTCGACCTTGATGGGCCTTGGTGCTTATCCGGCTAGCGATAAGAATTGGTTGGGCATGCTTGGCATGCACGGTACGTACGAAGCCAATATGGCGATGCACGATTGCGATGTTATGGTGTGCATCGGAGCCCGCTTTGATGATCGCATTACCGGGCGTCTTGATGGGTTCTCACCGAACTCAAAGAAAATCCATATCGACATCGACCCCTCGTCGATCAACAAGTGTGTGCGTGTTGACCTACCAATTGTTGGCGATGTCGCATATGTGCTTGAAGACCTGCTACGCGTATGGAAATCCCAGTCGCCACAACTCGACAAGGCCGCGCATAAAACGTGGTGGAAACAGATCGACCAGTGGCGTGCAAGAAAATCGTTGTCCTACAAGAACAATGAACACGTGATCATGCCGCAATACGCGGTCGAGCGTCTGTATGAGCTGACGAAGGATCGCAATCCCTACATTTCAACGGAAGTTGGCCAGCACCAAATGTGGGCGGCGCAGTTCTTCAACTTTGAGGAGCCAAACCACTGGCTGACGTCTGGCGGCCTTGGCACGATGGGCTATGGCCTGCCGGCGGCTATTGGCGCGCAGATGGCGCATCCAAAATCGTTGTGCATCGACATTGCAGGTGATGCATCAATCCTGATGAACATTCAGGAGTGCTCGACGGCGACGCAGTATCGACTGCCGGTCAAAATCTTTATTCTCAACAACCAATACATGGGCATGGTGCGCCAATGGCAGCAGCTTTTGCACGGCAACCGTCTGAGCGAGAGCTATACCGAAGCTCTGCCAGATTTCGTCAAGATGGCGGAGGCCTATGGCTGGAAGGGAATGCTTTGTAGCAAACCCGGTGACCTCGATGCGGCCATCCAGGAAATGATCGACACACCGGGGCCGGTTATCTTTGATTGCCGCGTGTCGGCCTTGACCAACTGCTTCCCAATGATTCCGTCGGGCAAGGCGCACAACGAAATGTTGCTTGGCGAAGATGTCAGCGATGAAGAGGTTGGCAATGCGATTGATGAGGAAGGCAAGGTGCTGGTCTAGCGCTCTGGCGCGGGCCCATCTTGGTTGCTGGTAGCAAGCATGCACTTGATTATTGCTAACAAGCTCTACTCGTCGTGGTCGATGCGGCCCTGGCTGGTCATGAAAGCGTTCGACATCGCATTCGAGGAAACCGTTATTCCTCTGCGCCGCGATGAAACGGCTGAAAAGATCGCAAAATTTTCGCCGACTGGCAAAGTGCCGGTCCTGATTGATAGCGACACAACAGTTTGGGAAAGTCTGGGTATTGTTGAGTACCTGGCCGACAGGTTTCCCCACCAAGAGATTTGGCCCGAAGACGCAAAAGCCCGTGCCCATGCGCGTGCGAGTTCTGCGGAAATGCATGCAGGCTTCCAGCCGCTGCGCCAGGCGTGTCCGATGAATTTGGGCAAGCGGTTTGCGCCCAAGGTGTGGGATGCGGATGTGTTGGCAAGTGTTGCGCGCATCGAAGATTTGTGGCGTGACACACGCGCTAAATTCGCTCGCGGCGGCGCGTTTCTATACGGCGATTTCACGGCGGCAGACGCGATGTATGCGCCAGTGGCATCTCGCCTTGCGACCTACGGCTTCAGATTAAGTGACGACACATGGGCCTACATGGGCTCGGTCTTTGCACATCCTTCGTTCGTCCAGTGGAAAGAGCAGGCATTGGCCGAGCCCTGGACCATAGATACATATGAAGAGGGGCACGAGGTGCTCGAAATTTTTCCCCGCCGTCAGGTCTCCTGAGGCCTGCCACAAAGATCGAGAGAAAAGACATGGCACAAACCGCCAAGCAAAGTCATTACCCGTCGCCGACTGTCAACGAGACGGTTGTCTCGCGCACGCTTTCGGTCATCGTTGACAACGAACCGGGTGTGCTGGCACGGGTGATCGGATTGTTCTCCGGGCGTGGCTATAACATCGACAGCTTGACGGTGACGGAGACTGAGCACGAAAAGCACATCTCGCGGATCACCATCATCACCAAGGGTACGCCGATGGTGATTGAGCAAATCAAGCATCAGTTGGAACGTCTGGTTCCCGTCCATCGCGTGCGCGATTTGACGCTTGGCGGCGCGCCGTTGGAACGCGAACTGGCAATGGTCAAGGTTGCAGGCAAAGGGGAAAAGCGCATTGAAGCGCTGCGTATGGCGGAAATTTTCCGGGCGAATGTGATCGATGCCTCGACCGAACACTTCGTGTTTGAGGTCACAGGCAAGTCAACGAAGATCGAACAGTTCCTGGCGATCATGTACGAGTTGGGTTTGGTTGAGGTTTCGCGAACCGGTATTGCTGCGATCGACCGTGGGGCCGCCGGTGCACTAAACGGATGATGCCTAGTCAGCGGTGTTTTTTTTGTCCGATCAAGCGTGCCTGTTCATGCCACAAAAAACGCGCGTGGCGGAGGCCTCGCGCGTTTTGAAAACAATTCTTGTTTTGGCTTATCGACGCTTCATCTTCCTCAATTCTTCGGCTTCCTTGTTAAAGCGTTCGTAAGTCGCAACCGCGCTATTTGAGAAAGCGACTTCCAACTTCTCTTCCAAAATTGGAACGCCGCCTGATGTAATGAATCCGGCCTGGTCTTTCTCTTTCGGCGGATAGAGTGGCTCACCAGTTGGGGGCTCGCTGGCAGTGACCAAGAATGCGAACAGGCGGATACGGTATTCATCGACCGTACGTTCGCAGCGGCCATCGCCTTCAGCTAGCTCGCACTTGCGAAGACTGGAATAGGCAGTGCTGTCCGTGTTGTGGCGCTCAATTGCGTCATCGATCGCGATTTCGCATTTTTCGACCTCAAGAAGTTCACCGTTGGCACAGTCACCGCTCGAGGTATAAATTACCCGCTTGGCGGCGTTGGGGTCTACTGTCGGGCCGTCGCCGCCGCAGGCAGCGAGCGTCGCAGACAAGGCACAACAGAGAGTGATTTGAATTATTTTCTGCATCTCAGATCTCATGACATCCTATAAACCTGGAACCTCAGAGTAGCGGGTAGCTATTGCAGATCGGTTAATGGGAAATGAACGCCAATCGGGCGGCGCCACAAAGGAGGTCTTTGGCCTGATGCCGAAAACGTCGCATCAATTGTGGCCTCTAGGCCCAAATTCCACGATTTGAACCGTTGAAATCCTGGTGGCACCAGTAGTAGGTTCTCGCGTCATCCGGCGCGCACGCAGACTTCTGCGTTTCTGGCGCCTTAGAATTCTCTGACAACCCCAACACACCGACCGCCGATCTGGTGAGGTTGGTGCAACTTATATTGAGAGGAAGACCATGCGCGTCTATTACGATCGGGATGCCGACATAAATCTAATCAAGAGCAAGAAGATCGTGATCGTCGGCTATGGCAGCCAGGGCCACGCGCACGCGCTCAACCTGAAGGACTCAGGCGTCAAAGATCTGGCAGTCGCACTTCGTAAGGGTTCGAGTTCGGCAGCCAAAGCTGAGAGCGAAGGTCTGAAGGTGATGGAAGTCAGCGAAGCCGCCAAATGGGCTGACGTTGTGATGATGTTGACGCCGGACGAACTGCAGGCTGACATCTACAAAGAGCACCTTGAGCCAAACATGAAAAAGGGTGCGGCTTTGCTGTTCGCCCATGGTCTTGCCGTCCACTTCTCACTGATCGAACCACGCGATGATCTTGACGTAGGAATGATCGCACCAAAAGGCCCCGGTCACACTGTACGCGGTGAATACCAAAAGGGTGGCGGCGTGCCATGCTTGATCGCAATTCATCAGGACAAGAGCGGTAACGCGCACGACTTGTTTCTGTCATACGCGTCAGGCGTTGGCGGTGGTCGTTCCGGAATCATCGAGACAACGTTCAAAGAAGAGTGCGAAACCGACCTGTTCGGTGAGCAGGTTGTCTTGTGTGGTGGCCTGATTGAACTTATTCGCGGTGGTTTTGAAACGCTGGTTGAAGCCGGCTATGCGCCTGAAATGGCCTACTTCGAATGCCTGCATGAAGTGAAACTGATTGTTGACCTGATTTATGAAGGCGGCATCGCGAACATGAACTACTCGATCTCGAACACGGCGGAATTTGGTGAGTATCACACGGGACCGAAGATCATTACGTCCGAGACCAAAGAAGCCATGCGCAAGGCGCTGCTTGATATTCAATCGGGTGCGTTTACATCGGAGTGGATGCGTGAGTGTAAGGCTGGCCAACCGATGTTCAAGGCTACGCGGCGTATGCATGACGCGCATCAGATCGAAGAAGTTGGCGACAAGCTTCGTGGCATGATGCCGTGGATCAAATCCAATTCGTTGGTCGATAAGTCTAAGAACTAGGACTATGCCTACGACGCTCGCGTAAACATTGATTGCAGTGATGCTTTTGAGCGTTGTTGCAAGGGCACAAGACACCAGTTAAATGCAGATAATCTTCCGTTAACTGCCTGCACAAATAGGAACGGTCAGTCTCAGGATTGACCGTTCTTCTTTTGGGGTTGCAAGCATTGGATAACGTGAGATGTCGCACTTCTGGCAATTATGAGTTCTACGGAATGTCGCCGACTGAGGCATTCCGGTCCTAGCCGCGGATCGAGACAGTGGCCATTGTGATGGCACACTGTGAGAAGTGTGAATGTGGAGTGCATAAGTCCCACCGAAAAACCCGCGACATCGCGTCGGGGAGGGAGGTGTGTGGCGGAGCGATACCACGAGCTTTTCGGCGGCGAACATGTCA
>JAJFHI010000394.1 GCA_021775715.1 Hyphomicrobiaceae bacterium
TTTTCCATCCCAAGCAGCATCAGCAAAAGAGACATCCATCGCTTGCGCGCTGCTGAGACCTGCCGCGAATACTGCAGACGCAGCAAATGCAGACAGTAGGAGTGTGTGAATTTTCATTGGTGATCTCCCTTGGTTCGGCGGGCTGTTCGTTGTTCGTTGTTCGTTTTTTGAGGCTAACGCAGTTCTTTGTGCGCCGTCGTTATTAGATATCACAGTTAAACGGCAGCTTCTGGTCAGAGGTAAATTTGTTTGAGTTTACAGCGTGAGTTGCGGAGCTTGTTTTGCCTCACGGCTTTTCGACCCGCTAAGCGCGTCGGCCTCCGAGGGGCAGAGCAACGCGCTGGGTCGCGGTGCTCCCCGGCCGTGGGACAAACGTTTCCCTTGAACAGTTTGTCCGGAACACACAGGCGCGGATGCCTGCAATCTACCGCGTCGATACGGCTGCGGTCGTGCCGTATCTCGAGACCGCTTTTGCCCCTAGCGTGATCTCGGCGCGTGGCACCCGGGTGCGATGATGCGAGCGACAAGCGAGCGTCTGAATCGTTCTCGGCGCCGTGCGCAGCCCGACCGCAGGGAGGAACAGCGTGAGCACACATAACCCTTTGCGATGATGCGAGCGAAGGTCTGAGTGGCACTGCCGATTCACGATCACGCTTCGCTCTAACGATCGGAGTGCTGGCGAGCGCTAAAAAACCCAACTCAATCCATTTCAACGACGATCTTACCAAACTGCGTGTTTGAGCTGAGATGTTCATAAGCCTTGGCGACGTCGGCAAAAGCGAATGTCTTGTTGATCGTTGCTTTGTACGTGCCGTCCTGCCAGCGCGGTAGCAAATGCGCGCTTGCGACTTTCATGCGCTCAGGCTGCATCAGTAGGTGAAAGGCAACATGGAAGCCCGTGATGTAAGAGCCTTTGCGCATCAGGGCAAAGAGCGGCAGTTCAGGCATGTTGCCTGAGAGAAATCCATACCCGACAATCGTGGCGTCGTTACTTGCGGCTTCGGCGAGCAATCCGACCATTGGCCCGGCGACGGGATCGAAGGCGACGTCAAAACCCTTGCCGTCAGTCACCGCGCGCACCTGATCGCCAAATTCCTGTGGCGTCAGGCCGTCTGTCGTGATGACGTGATCAGCGCCGGCGTCAAGCAACTCCTGTGCCTTGGTTGCTGTCCGTGTTGTCGCGATTGCTTTTGCGCCATGGGCGTGTGTGACCTGTATGGCGGCAAGGCCGACGCTTGAGCTTGCCGCCGTGATTACGGCCGATTGGCCTGCGCCGTCTCTGAGGCCGCCCGCCTGCACGAGGCCGCCGTAAGCGGTCGGATACGCCATCCAAAATGTTGCGGCCTCGACGAAGCTGACATTGGAGGGTTTGGGATGCAGGGAGAGAGCGGAAAAATTGCAGCGCTCCGCCATCGCGCCTTCTGCCCCGACGTTTATGTTCGGTGCGATGGAAACTTCGTCGCCAATCTTGTAGTCGGTGACGTTCGCGCCAACAGCCGTAACAACGCCCGCGCCCTCCATGCCGATTTTCGCGGGGAATACGGGTTCCACGAGGTACTGGCCGGCAAGGAACATAAGTTCGGCGCGATTGAGCCCGGCCGCTTTGATGTCAACCTGGACTTCGCCCGCACCCGGCGCTGGGATTTCGCGTTCGACAAGCTTCAGTTGTTCCGGCCCACCGACGGCATCGAATTCAGCGACTTTGGACATTGGTGGTTTCCTCGTTTTTGTTGGTACATGAAAGGCGGCAGGCGATCGCCGCAGCTTAGCGGTTTGGCTGGGCTTTTCCAGGGGGGCTGAGCTGTGCGCCTTGTTGTGCTGGTAATCCAGCCGTACGCATCCCAACAATGGTCGAAACTCCCGTGCAAACGGGAATCCAAGAGAGCTTCAGCGGGTGTTGTGAAAGTGCGTGGTTGAGAGGGCTCAGATTTTGGCGGGCGAGTTGATTTCTCTCACGGCTATTCGACGCGCTAAGCGCGTCGGCCTCCGAGGGGCAGCGCAACGCACTGGGTCGCGGTGCTCCCCGCTCGAGGGATAAACGTTTCCTCTGCAGGGTTTGTCCGGAACATAGAGGCGTGCTGGTTGCAGCCATCAACATACGAGCCGCTGGCCTCGTGTCGTAAAACGGGCACCAACATGCGTTCTAAACCCGCTGCGCCATCTATCAGGCACCCGGGTGCGATGACGCGAGCGCCTAGCGAGTGTCTGGATCGTTCCCGGCCCCGTGCGGAGCCCGAGTAGTACCTCGGCTCGTCCCACGCCCTTCTGCGTGGGGCGTGAATCGGCAGTGCAACAACCGCGAGGAATAGTGTGAGTGCCAAAAGACTCAGCCCCAGCCTCAGATGTCATTCTCGGGCTTGTCCCGAGAACCCATTTTTCAGCGTGCTCAAGCCCGGCCGATATAGCCGCGAATGTGTAGATTTCCATCTGCTAAACCCAAACGCCAGCACTACCGGTTAGATGGATACTCGGATCAATTCCGAGAATGACAATTTTGCGGTTGCGGCGGCACGCACCAAAAAAAGGCTGGACATCTCTGCCCGGCCTTTCGTTATTGCACATATCTGTAGGTAGCCGGCACTCAGATCGTTCGCGCGTCTATCAGCCCGAGCGTGAATCGACAGTGCCCACCAATAAACTAACCTGCTTCAGCCATCGCGAGCTGCAGGTGCTCGTCGACTTTGTCGAGGAAGCCAATCGTGTCGAGCCACTTCTGTTCGTCGCCAACCAGTAATGCCAAATCCTTCGTCATAAAGCCGGACTCAACGGTGTCGATGCAAACGGCTTCCAGCGTTTCTGCAAACTTGTCCAACGCTGTATTGCCATCAAGCTTTGCACGGTGTTTGAGGCCACGTGTCCAGGCAAAGATCGACGCGATCGAGTTTGTCGATGTGGCGTTGCCCTTCTGGTGTTCGCGGTAGTGACGCGTCACCGTGCCATGCGCGGCTTCGGCTTCAACGGTCTTGCCGTCTGGTGACATTAGAACCGATGTCATCAGGCCCAACGAACCAAACCCCTGCGCCACGGTGTCAGACTGCACGTCGCCGTCGTAGTTTTTGCAGGCCCAAACGTATCCACCGGACCACTTCATGGCAGATGCCACCATGTCGTCGATCAGGCGGTGTTCGTAGGTAATGCCAGCTTTTTTGAACTTCGCAGCGAACTCGGCTTCGAAAATTTCTTGGAAGATGTCTTTGAAGCGGCCGTCGTAGGCTTTCATGATTGTGTTCTTGGTCGACAGATAAACCGGGTAGCCGCGTTGCAAACCGTAGTTCATCGACGCGCGGGCGAAATCTTTGATGCTGTCGTCGAGGTTATACATCGCCATCGCAACACCAGCGCTTGGTGCATCGTACACTTCTTTCTCGATCACTTTACCGTCTTCACCAACAAACTTGATGGACAGTTTGCCAGCGCCTGGGAACAGGAAGTCCGTCGCGCGGTACTGGTCGCCGAAGGCATGACGGCCAACGATGATCGGCTGTGTCCAGCCTGGAACAAGACGTGGAACGTTTTTGCAGATGATAGGCTCACGGAAAATAACGCCGCCCAAGATGTTGCGGATGGTACCGTTTGGCGAGCGATACATGCGCTTCAGGCCAAACTCTTCAACGCGGTCTTCATCGGGCGTGATCGTCGCGCACTTAACGCCGACGCCGTGCTTCTTGATGGCGTTTGCCGCGTCGACCGTCACCTGGTCATCAGTTTTGTCGCGATACTCAATGCCGAGGTCGTAATACTCGAGGTTCAAATCGAGATAGGGGTGAATAAGCTTGTCTTTGATGAATTGCCAGATGATGCGGGTCATCTCGTCACCGTCAAGCTCGACGACGGTACCTTCGACTTTGATTTTTGCCATAAATGTAAGAGCCTCTTGTTCGGGCGGGATGGTCTTGGTGAATTGGGTGAATTTCGCGGCACCATAACGGCGTCGCGGCGGCGCAACAAGTCACCGGTTCGGCTAAGACCGGAAATGGAGTGAAATGGCGGGGGAATGGGCGAATTGGCTAAGAGCATTGAGATTTGAGCATGCAGGTGTGCTGTGTTGCGCGCGAGATTCGAGAGTTTTCGAGTCGCTTCACCGGCATCGGTCAGTCCCGCTAAGGCCGACGCTCAAGTAGCCAAGCGGTAGCGCCTCATTGTAGCCAAGCAAGTTTCAGCGGGTGAGGTGGGGGTGGTTCCTTGAGGTGATCGTGAGTTTGTTTTGCCTCGCGGCTATTCCTCGCTGTCGCTCGGGCCTCCGGCGGGGCGCAGCAACGCAGCGGGTCGCGGTGCTCCCCGGCCTCTGGCATTAACATTTCCCCTGAGCTGTTTGTCCGGAACATAAGGGCGTGGATTCTAGCAACCTGCCAAGTAGATACGGTGAGAAATGTTCCGTATTGCTAGACCATTGTTTCCCCTTGCGCGATTCCCGCACTTGGCACCCGGGTGCGATGATGCGAGCGACAAGCGAGCATCTGAATCGTTCCCGGCGCGTGCGCAGCCCGACCGCAAGGAGGAACAGCGTGAGCACAGAACGACTTTTGCGATGATGCGTGCGTTAGATTAAACTGCACCCTTTTTGTCTTCACCATCGTCGTCCTCGTAGCCTTCGCCGTCCTCGTCATCGTCTTCGCCAAAGCCAGGCTTTTTCCAATCGAAGCCTTTCAGAGCGATGCGTTGATCGAGAGTCCCGTCCCATTCAACCTCGAAGTCCGAGTTCTGCAAAATCGTGACGGCTTCGTGCGCAACGGCTGCGCCATCACCGTCATCAAAGGCGCCGAATGCAAGATGCAATGGTGCGCCCTGCAGGGCGCCGTCGACGTCTTGGCTGTGATAAAAAACATAGCCCTTGAAGGTGTAGCCCTCGTCTTTCATCTGGGCTGCAATGTCGGCGGCATCCGACATGCCGTCAGATTGCGTCATGCCGGCGTTGTGGAGTGCTAGAATGCCGACTTCGTCCATATCGTTGAACGCGGCGTCAAGACGGTCCCAGTCGGTCGTCTCGGGCCAATCTTCTTCGGCCTCGCTTTTGGCGTTGGCTTCCTCCTCGGCCTTGGCATCAATCCAGGCGCGATCATCGGCGGAGAGCTCATAAGGGTCTAGGTATTCCTCGGAAATTGCTTCAAAGACGTCCTCGGGTGTGTAAAACCCGGACCAGATCATCAGCCGGATGCGTTCACCGGTGTCGTTCAAATCAATCGCCATTGCTCAATCGTCCCTGTTGGAATAGCTGAAAGCTGACCCGTTGCCTGAGTCGTTGCAAATATTTGTGTCACAAGATCCCCAGCCATGCCCACGGGTTTCTCTCGTTGCTGACAACAGCGGTGTGGACAGCGCCGAAATACCGCTCACGCCTATGCAAAGCGTCGTTGTCGGAGAGATCGTGCGGGCAGCTCACGACACCACAATTGATGCAGCCATTTCGACCCTAGCCGTCCCTGGCCTGACGCGCGATACCCTTGATTTTGTTCTGACATACTGTGCCGAGCGCCAGTGCGATGCGGAGGGTGCCACGTGCCCAGGCTGCAAACGCTGGACAGAAACTAAGGGCTGGACGTCATTTGATGATTTTGTCGCAGCCCATCGAGAGATCAAAACGGTGGATGGAACAATTCACCTGCAAGGTCAGGGTGAGGTGTCGCTGACGGTCGAAAGCCTAGAGGGTCTTACAAAGTCGTGGGCGGGTAACGAATACTGGTACTGGGCGCGGCGTGTCCTCAGAAAGTTGCGCCACGGTGTGCGCCGTGCCGACATCCGTGGGGCGCCTGTTGCAGGCGACGGAGAAACACCCGCGGTTGTTCTTGTTGGTCCGCAGTTGGCCGACAACATCGGCATGACAGCGCGAGCAATGGGGAATTTCGGACTCGATTCACTTCGCTTGGTTAATCCGCGCGACGGTTGGCCGAATGAGCGCGCGCGTATTGCCGCGTCAGGCGCCAACTACATTATCGATGAGGCCCGGTGCGAGGAGACAGTCGAGGCGGCCAT
>JAJFHI010000395.1 GCA_021775715.1 Hyphomicrobiaceae bacterium
TCGGTTTAAAGTCCAAGGCCCTTAATCGAGACGTTGTCGAGGATCGACTTCCGACAATTACCGGCTGGGCCAATGACAGTGTTGTTCTCAATGGTATCGCGTTCGATGGCGTAATTCTTATCGCAGTATTCTTTTTGCGCCAGCGCAAGACGTTCTTCATCAATCTTTTTCGTTGCTTCCGGATCGCGGATCCCGGCCAGCTCAGTATCTACTGGTGCAACACCGCTACCAGGCTGCGGCAAAGCACCTGTCGCAGGCGGCATCACCAAGGGCGCACGTGCGGCCAGTTTGGGATCTCTCTTCGCACCGCCGGTGAGGTCGTTTGCGCCAATCGCGTCGAACAATTTGCCTTCCAATTGGACATCGCCCAACCCACAGCCAGCAAGCACCAACGCGCAAAAGCCAATAAGCGGAAGTGCCAAAGTCTGCTTAATGAAGTTCATGCCCGAATTCCCCAATCGTCGTGCCCGTATTCTTCACAGGCCGTGCAAGCATCACCCGCAAGTCCCTGCTTTGGCATCATATATGGCCCTAAAGCTCGTTTGCGGCGTCATTACGACTCATGAAGATAGACTCATACAGCAGCCCCAGCACGCCAGCAACAATGGCAACGTCTGCAATGTTGAAGACGTACCAGTAATAACCATATGCATGTAATGAGAAAAAGTCCGCCACACCGCCCAAAATCACCCGATCGACCGCATTTCCGAGCGCTCCGCCGATCAAAAGCCCGAGACTGATCGCCATCACCCGGTTCGTGCCACCCTTGGCAAGCCAGATCCACAGCGCCAATGACGCACAGACGGCAAACCCCGATAGCATTAATTGCCCCGCATACGTACTTTGATCGAGCATCGAATAGCTAATGCCGGTGTTCTTGACGTAGATGAGGTCCATAAACGGCAAAACGGGAACCCGGCCCTTATTCTGAATGTCGTAGACCAGCAGCATCCACCACTTGTGCAGTTGGTCGATGACGAACGTGCCGAAGGCAATGCGTAATCCCAGCCGAGAGTACGGTCCCCAAAACCAGCCAGGTCGTGTTGCATTCATATTGCAATATCTCCGCTACTGCCTGTCTTACTAGCCATCGATCTCGTGCATCGCTTCCGCGTCGCGCTTTGACAGGTCCGGGTAAGCCGGGTCGCTGCCGACATCATCCGTCATGCGCCACGACCGCGCGCACTTACGACCGCTAGCCTTGTCGACCACCACACCGACGCCGACCACATCGTTCAGCGAGAACGCACCTTCCGGGGCATGTCCCTCAACGATCTTGGCGCCAGACGTAATGCACACCTCTGCCATGTCGACATCATGAACGATTTTCAACAGCGCTTCATCAGCAACGTAAATTTCAGGCGCGGCCTCCAGGCTGGAGCCGATGGTCTTGGCGGCGCGCTCAAGCTCCAACGCACCTGTAACGACACGGCGGACGTTTCGCACCTGCTCCCATTTTGACGCAAGCTCTGGGGCCAGTGGCGGCGTCTTAAGTTCGTCAGCCGTGTGGAGGTGCACAGAATCTGTATCACTTGGATATCGCGCTAACCACGCTTCCTCCGCGGTGAACGACATGATCGGCGCCAGCCACAACGTCGTGGCTTTGAAGATTTCGTCGATCACCGTCAACGCTGCTTTACGGCGAACACTCGACGGCGCATCGCAGTACAGAGCGTCCTTGCGGACATCGAAATAAAACGCTGACAGCTCCGTGTTCATGAATTGCGCCAGCTTGGCCACGACGCCGCGATAGTTGTACTTCAAATAATCTTCGGTGATCTCATCGGTCAATTCCGCGAGACGGTGCAACATCAGGCGTTCGAGTTCCGGCATGTCGCCAACAGCAACACGATCGGCTTCGTCAAAATGCGCCAGCGCGCCAAGCATCCAGCGCATCGAATTGCGCATTTTGCGATACGTCTCAACAAACGTCTTGAGAATCTCAGGTCCGATACGCAGATCGTCGGAGTAGTCAGCAGCGGCGACCCACAAGCGCAGGATGTCAGCGCCCGACTGCGAGATAACCTCCTGCGGTGCGGTCACGTTTTTCTGTGACTTCGACATCTTGAGGCCCTTCTCGTCGAGCACGAAGCCGTGCGTGAGGACGATGTCATAGGGCGCTTGTCCGCGTGTGCCGCAACTTTCCAGCAACGACGAATGGAACCAACCGCGATGTTGGTCTGAGCCTTCAAGATACATGACACGATCGCTGCCACCATCACGTCGCCGCTTAATACCGGCAAGACCTGGGAAGGCCTTGGCGTCTTCGAGCGTGAAGGCATGTGTGCAGCCGGAATCAAACCAGACGTCGAGAACGTCGCGCACCTGATCCCAGTCATCGGGGCTATCAACGAGGCCATTGAGGAAGCGCGCTTTGGCACCTTCTTCAAACCAAACATCTGCGCCGTTTTCGGCAAATTCTGTTTCAATACGATTGATCAGTTCAGCGTTCTTTTCCGCACCAAATTCCGGGCCTGGAATGATCTGGTCAGTTTCCGTATTGCGGAACACAGAAATTGGCACGCCCCACGCACGTTGGCGCGAGACCACCCAATCGGGACGCTTCTCGATCATGCCGTTGATGCGGTTTTCACCAGCAGCCGGCACCCACTCGGTGTTTTTGATTTCACCCAGCGCGATGTCGCGCAGGGTTGCATTGGCGCCGTCTGCACCAAGCGTTTTGTCCATCGCAATGAACCACTGTGGCGTGTTGCGGAAGATGACCGGCTTCTTTGACCGCCACGAGTGTGGGTATTGGTGTTTCAGGCGGCCACGTGAGATCAACGCATTTGTGGCGACCAGTGCATCTATTACGGCACCGTTGGCGTCGCCCTTCTTGCCCTTGTCGGTGATGACCGCGCGGCCCTCAAAGCCTGGCGCCTGGTCGGTCATTTTACCGTCGCCGGCGACCGTGAACGGGATCGACGTGTCGATGCCCGCTTTGTTCAATGCCGCTTGGTTCGACATCCAGATGTTATAGTCATCTACGCCATGACCGGGAGCCGTATGGACAAAGCCTGTACCGGTTTCGTCGGTAACGTGATCGCCATCGAGAAGTGGAATGTCAAAGTCGTAGCCCTGGCCATTGAGTGGGTGAGCGCATCGCATCTTGGAGAGTGTGGCACCATCGATTGCCTCCAACTTCTCATACGCCTCAACCTTCGCCGACTTCATAACGGCGGCCACGAGGTTATCGGCCAAAAGCAACGTATCGCCGGCCTTGGCCCAATTTTCTTCAGGTGCCTCGATGATTTTGTATACGCCGTACCCGATACGCGAAGAAAACGAGATCGCCCTGTTGCCTGGGATCGTCCACGGCGTCGTTGTCCAGATAACGACCGATGCACCTTTGAGACTGTCCGGCCCTTCGACAACAGGAAACTTCACCCAGATCGTGTCGGACTGATAGTCCTCATATTCAACCTCGGCTTCGGCCAATGCTGTGCCTTCAACAACCGACCACATCACCGGCTTCGAGCCGCGATAAAGCTGGCCGGTCTCGGCAAACTTCAGGATCTCGCGCGCGATGGTGGCTTCCGCC
>JAJFHI010000396.1 GCA_021775715.1 Hyphomicrobiaceae bacterium
GGCGGCTTTGCTGACCCTTGCGGGTTACTCGATCAACGACACGGTTGTTGTCTTCGACCGGATTCGCGAGAATCTCCGACGCTACAAGAAGATGCCGCTGCTCGAATTGCTCAACAACTCGATCAACGAAACCATGTCGCGTACGGTGCTGACTTCGATCACAACGCTTCTCGCGGTCGGTTCGATCTACGTGTTTGGTACCGAGGTGATCAAAGGCTTCGCCTTTGCCATGATGTTCGGCATTCTCATTGGCACCTGGTCATCGATCTTCGTCGCCACACCTTTCTTGATGTGGATCGGAGTGAAGCGTGATTGGAGCGGTGTTTCTGCTGGTGCCAACAAGGCGGGCGCTCAGGTCTAAGGTGGCACTCAGCCAAACCTACAGTCTCAAAGCCGGGAGTGGTCCAGATGGGTGTCAGCGACAGCCCAAGAAAAACCGCCAGCTTCCCCGGTCAGGCGCCGATTGATGCCTATGGCAACGGTGGCTTTCGCTTCGCGGAAATGAGCCATAAGGGTTCGCTGATATGCCTGCCAAGCCAGATGACGGCTTGGAATGTGACGGATGTCGGTCTTTTGAAGCCGCAGGACTTCGCCTTGGTGTTTGAGGAAACACATCCGCTGCAGTTTTTGCTGCTTGGCACGGGCATTGAACTCGTTGTGCCGCCGGAACCCGTGATGGCTGCATTTGCTGACGCTGGCATCGGTCTTGAACCGATGTCCACCGGAGCGGCAGCGCGTACATATAATGTCTTGCTGGCGGAGCGACGGCCTGTTGCCACGGCTTTGTTCGCGGTTGACTGACGACGTTTTTATCGTTGCAAGCTCAAGGGCACTCAGGTTTCGCCTCCAGGTCATCCACAATGTCTGACAACGAACAGCGCCGCGAAATCTGGAATGCAGCGCGGACGCATGCATTCGACACGTATCTGGCGGCCTTGGTGGCGCCGCGCGCGGTACGCGAAGATCTCGTGGTGCTGGCAGCGTTTCTCGGCGAGACCGCGCGCATTCCGTTTCTGGTCAGCGATCCGACACTTGGTGATATTCGGCTGCAATGGTGGCGCGACTGGTTGGCCGGTGTCGGTGAGGCGACGACACCGACCGGCAATGCCCTAGCCGACACGTTCGCTGGTGTCGTCCGGCGCCATCACCTGCCGGCACAGAGAATTGTAGCGTTGCTCGATGCGCGCGCCGACGAGGGCTATGCCGGCGGCTTTGGCGACGATGCGATTTTTCAAAAACATCTGATGGCAACAACAGGGACAGGCATTGCGCTCGCTGTGCGTGTTTTGGGAGCCGAAGAAACGCCGGACGTGACGACATTCCTTGGCGACGCCACCGAGGCCATTGGGACCGTGGCAATTCTTCGCCGATTGCCGAAATTTGTATCGCGTGGCCGCTGGCCGTTACCAGTGGAGGTCGTGAAATCCAAAGATGCACGGTTGTCACAAGATGATTTCCTGCACGATACGGCTGCAGAACGTCAGGCGTCGATTGACTGCGCAATCGCACGGGTGCGTGCGGCGCTTGGGCGCGCACAGTCTTGCAGCCCTAATGTTTCCCGCGATGTTCAACAGGCCGTGCTCGAACTTGCCCTGGTTGAGCCCTATTTGCACGTTCTGGATTCGGTTGATTGCGATCCGGTGACAGAGTTTGCCGATATCGCGCCGTTGACACGGGTTTGGCGATTGTGGCGGGCCAGGCTGAGCGGACGTCTTTAAGTGGCACTGACAGACGATGACGCGATAAAGAGCGGGAGGCGGAAATGCGACGGCTGGGTTTCGGTTTAGTTCTGACGGCGCTTTTATCGTTCAGCTGCACGTTAGCAGTAATTGCCGATCCAGAGACGACGCTTGCCAATACCGTTGACTTGATTGGCAAGGCGATCGATGAGGCATCAGATGTTGTTCCCGACGCAATGTCCGGTGATCCTGCGGCCCCTGCAGATGTCGCAACGACGCCGCAAAATCGTCCCGTGATTTCGTGGCGCGTGGCAAACCCGTTTCGCCTGTTTGAAAATCCCGCGCACGCCGACATGCATCGTGCCACCTGGGCGTCTTTATCGGACGAAGAAAAGCGCGCGCCAATATTATCTGCAGAGCGTGCTTTGAGTTCACGCCACAGCGATGGATGGGCGGCAGACGTCTACCGCAAAACCTGCTGGGATACGACGCGTAATAGGCACAAGTGTTCCAGCAATGAGAACTTCATGAACCCGAAGGCGCACAAAATTTTCGCCGAGGTCTCTGGGATAGTGGACGCTGAAACGGTCGTGTGTCGCTGGACTATTGAGACGACTTCCAAGACACAGAAGTCAGAATCTGAGAGGCCATGCAGCGACAGGGTTGAATTGGATTTGCCGTATCCGTCCGGCGGCAGAGTGAGAGTTGCGATAGGCGGCCGCGACATCGCGCAGATCGAAGCCAAGGTGACTGATTTACTGATTGTCGGCATGGGTGACAGTTTTGCCTCCGGTGAAGGTAACCCGGATGTGCCCGTTCGGTTTTCACCCGAACGCGATGTGCCTTATGGGGTCGATAAACCCAGCATGAATTACAGCTTGACCGGATTTCCAGCACGTATTGGACCCTGGCGCGATATTGGTGACCGGGCATTTTTGAAAGAGAATGCGAAATGGCTAGACCAAGCGTGCCACCGGTCTTTGTATTCACATCAGTTGCGTGCAGCTTTGCAACTGGCGATCGAAAACCCACATCGTGCCGTGACGTTTGTCGGTCTTGCCTGTTCCGGTGCACAGGTCACAGACGGTATGTTCCTGCGCTACAAGGGGCACGAATGGGTGCCATCACCACCGGATCTATCACAAGTGTCTGCAGCAGCCGTAGCCCAATGCGGTGAGACGCGCGCCGCGGCAAAGGATTACCCGGAAGCCTACCATATGCGCGGCAAGATTCCGGAACTTGAGAACATTTTGGTGTTGCAAAAGTGCGCGAGAAATAGTGCCCGTAAAATCGACCTGATGTTTGTGTCGATCGGCGGTAATGACATCGGCTTTGCGCGTTTGGTTGCCAACGCTGTGTTGGCGGATAAGTCGACATTGAAGCAGCTTGGCGGTTGGTTCGGGCAGGTGTTCCAGCGTTGGCAGGCGGAAGCAAAGCTCAAAGGGCTGAAGCATCGCTACAAGTCTTTGAAGCGCGCGTTTCACAATGTGCTGCATCTACCGTGGAGCGAGCCGGACCGCGTTATTCTGACAGGGTATCCGGGGCTGGCATTTCTCGGTGATGGCAAACGTGTGTGCCCTGATGGGCGTGCGGGCATGGAGATCGTGCCGGCGTACAAGCTGAGTGAAAAGCGCGTGCGTGAAAGCGTGGCCGTGGCTAAGAAGTTGAATAATGAGATGCGTTCGCAGGCGCGGCGCCATGGCTGGCGCTTTGCTGACAGCCACCGGCCGCAATTTAACGGGCGTGGTGTTTGCGCGGGCTACATTGAAAACTCGTTTTCGGTTGCCGATGACCTGCGATTGCCACGCAAGGTCGATGGCAAGTGGGTGCCTTACAATCCGTCCCAGTATCGCGCCTACGCCTCGCGCCAGCGGTGGTTTCGCACGCCAAACGATGCTTTCATGACCGGTAATTTCCATGTATCGCAGACGAAGCTGCCAAAGGCGTTGAGGTTTAACGGCCTCGGGCTGTTCCAGCTCATATTGGCATCAACATACTCTGGGGCCTACCATCCAACGGCGGAAGGACAGGCGGCGATTGCTGACGCAGTGACCATTGAAGCGCGAAAAGTGTTGGCCAAATATGGCCAGGACACCACGCCAACCGAAGCGGCTGCTATCGAAGTTGACGTGTCGCCCGCCGACGATGCTGTTCCACGTTAGTGCGTTCCGGAACAATCAAAAATTACATGCGTGTCATCTTCGGACTTGGTTCGAGGACGACAAATATTGATGGTTACTCCGCAGCTTCCGAAGCACCCGACGTGCCAAGCCAGGCCTCGACGTCTGCAATGGCGCGCTGGGTTACGGCGCGCTTTTTCGCAAACCCCTTCGCCTTGCCTTTGATGCGTTTGCCGTCCTCGTCGACCTTGGCGACTGTTCCGGCAAGCGGTGGCGGTAAAAGTCCGAAGTTGATGTTCATTGGCTGGAACGAACGGCTTCCGCTACCTGCATCGTCACCGACGTCTTCGACGACAAGGTGTCCACCGGTGATGTGGTTGATGAGGCCGCCAAGGGCGGTGGTTTCTGGTGGCAGGCTTGGTTTTCCCCCAAAACGCTCAGCGGCTGCAAAGCGGCCGGCAAGCAAACCGATGGCAGCACTTTCAACATAGCCCTCGACGCCTGTGATTTGTCCAGCAAACCGGAGCCGTGGGTCCTTTTTCAAACGCAGTGTGCGATCAAGCAGCTTTGGTGAGTTCAAGAACGTATTGCGATGCAGGCCA
>JAJFHI010000397.1 GCA_021775715.1 Hyphomicrobiaceae bacterium
AAGCAGGTTGGCAATCGTCGATTTGCCAGAGCCTGAAAGTCCCGTAAACCAGATGCATACCGGATGTTGACCTATGGTCGCGGCGCGTGTCGCTTTGTCGACATCAAGCGCCTGCCAGTGAACGTTGTCGGCACGACGCAGACCGAATCGTATCAACCCAACTCCGACCGTGGCATTTGTCAGGCGGTCGATGATTAGAAAGCTGCCAAGAACGCGTTCTTCAAGATAGGGCGCGATTACGATAGGGCGCGAAAACGAAATGTTGCAAAGACCGATTTCATTCAATGTGAGATCACGCGCAGCGGCCTCGTCGAGTAGATCCACGTCGAGCTTGTGCTTTAGTGTTGTTACGGTGCCAGACAGTGTTTGTGTGCCGCATTTCAAGAAGTACCGGCGGCCAGGCAGAAGCGGTTCGTCGCCCATCCAGATGACATCTGCTGCGACCTGATCACTAACTGTCGGCCGGTTGGTGGGGTCGGCAAGAACGTCGCCGCGGCTGACATCGACTTCGTCTTCAAGAACGACCGTCACCGCGCGACCTTTCCGAGCTGATGGCAAAGGTCCGTCAGCGGTCACGATCTCGCGTATCTTTGTCGTGCGGCCGGATGGTAGAACAACGACTGGTTTTCCAGGTGCGAGCGTGCCGCTGGAAACGGTGCCAGTGTAGCCGCGGAATTTGGCATTCGGTCGGTTGACCCATTGAACGGGTAGGCAGAAACCAGCTGCGTCTTCCGCGATCCCGATATCTATGGTTTCAAGGTATTCCAGCAATGTCGGACCCTTGTACCAAGACATACGATCGCTTCGGCGGACAACATTATCACCGTCGCGGGCTGCCATTGGCACAGCTTGCACGTTGGCAATGCCGAGCTTGCCGGCAAAGTCCATATAGACGCGACAGATTTCTTCGAAACGCTCTTGTGAACAATCAACAAGGTCCATCTTATTGACGGCCAGTACGACGTGGCGAATGCCAAGCAGGTGGACGATGGAGCTGTGGCGCCGCGTTTGCGTTAACAACCCTTTTTGCGCATCGACAAGAATGATGGCGCAATCAGACACGCTGGCGCCAGTTGCCATGTTGCGTGTGTATTGTTCGTGACCGGGCGTGTCAGCGACGATGAATTTGCGTTTCGGCGTTGCGAAGTAGCGGTAGGCAACATCAATTGTGATGCCTTGCTCACGTTCTGCCTGCAAGCCATCGACCAGCAATGCAAGGTCTGGCTCGTCGCCGGTCGTGCCGGATTTGGCGGAATCGCGATGCAGGGCTTCAAGGTGGTCCTCGACCACAAGCTGGCTGTCATATAGTAATCGACCAATGACGGTGCTCTTGCCGTCGTCAACACTTCCGCACGTTAAAAAACGCAACATCCCGCCGGTTGTGGTGCCTTTTCCAGGCCTCGAGGCCGGGCTCGCGATTGTTTCGGTGGCGATTTTAGCATCGGGTTTCAAAAGTATCCCTCCTGCTTCTTGCGTTCCATTGAACTTGAATCGTCGTGGTCGATGGCGCGTCCCTGGCGCTCAGACGCGCCAGCCTCCAAAAGTTCTTTGATGATTTCGGGCAGGGTTGTTGCTGACGACTCGATGGCGCCGGTCAGCGGGTAGCATCCAAGCGTGCGAAAGCGAACGCGGCGCATCTGAGGTGTCTCATCTGGCAGCATCGGCAGGCGATCGTCGTCGACCACAATGAGCATGTCGTTGCGCTGTACGACCGGGCGCTCGGCGGCAAAGTAGAGATCGACCACCGGGACGTCTTCGGCTTCGATGTATTGCCAAACGTCCAGTTCCGTCCAATTCGACAACGGGAATACGCGTAGTGTTTCGCCTGGGCCGATCCGGGTGTTGAATAAGGACCAGAGCTCGGGGCGTTGGCATTTTGGGTCCCATCGATGTCCTGGTGAGCGGTGCGAAAAAATACGTTCCTTGGCGCGCGACTTTTCCTCGTCGCGGCGCGCTCCGCCAATTGCAGCGTCAAATTCATGCACATCGAGCGCCTGGCGCAAGGCTTGTGTCTTCATGGTGTCGGTATAGACCGAGCTGGAGTGTGTGATCGGGGAAATGCCGTGGGCGACGCCTTCCGCGTTTGTGTGAACCAAAATCTGCGCGCCATACCGCTCAACCATCGCCGAGCGAAACGCGATCATCTCCCGGAACTTCCAGGTCGTGTCGATGTGCATCAGCGGAAAGGGGATGGGTGCGGGGTGGAATGCCTTATGGGCAAGGTGAAGCAGAACAGAGGAATCCTTGCCGATTGAGTACAGCAGTACAGGTTTACTGCACTCGGAAAAGACCTCCCGCATTATGAAAATGCTCTCGTCTTCCAAAGCGCGCAAATGCGGGGCCAGGCCCATCGTATTTATTCCCCCAAATGTCACATCTCAGGCTTTCGAGGGCCGGAGTACCAAGTACAGATTACAAAAAGTTCTCTCCAGTGTACAATCTACTGGCAGACGAGGTTCGGCAGGGTGTCGATCAGACCTCATAGTTCGACGTTGGGCCGCAAATTTTGAAGGTCGGTCTGCAACAAGTTCAACCGTTTTGTCTCGACTTCTGCGTTTTATGAATCGTACTATTGAGGTGTGCTGAATTTCTTCATGAAGCGCTGATCGATCCAGTCTTTCCAGGTCCACG
>JAJFHI010000398.1 GCA_021775715.1 Hyphomicrobiaceae bacterium
TTCTGTGACGCAGTATGTCGTTGATGGCAACACGGTGGCGGTGGACCCGGTCACCGGCGGCACGGTTGCGTTGACGGAAGGTTCTCTGACCATCAATGCTGATGGTAGTTATGAGTTCGTACCAGCCTTGAACTTCAACGGTTCGGTTCCGCAGGTGACGTACTCAGTGTTCGACGGCACGGTGACGGTCACAACCACGCTCGACATCACGGTCGATCCGGTTGCCGACCTGCCAGTCGCGGCAAATGACACATCGGCGGGCAATCCAACGAGCACGCCTGTCACGATTGATGTGCTCTCGAACGATAGTGATCCTGACGGGCCGTTGAACCCCGCAACGGTTCAGATCGTTGGCACCGCAGCTCCCGGTGTGCCGCTGGTCGTGCCGGGCGAGGGAACTTGGTCGGTAAATCCGACAACAGGGGCGATAACGTTTGCACCCGCTCCTGGTTTCTTTGGCGATCCGGCGCCAATTTTCTACACCGTTGACGACACCGACGGAAATACGACGGCACCTGCGACGGTTACTGTCGACTACGACTTCGTTCTGCCATCCGTGTCGAACGATGCGGTTAGTGGATTGCCACCGGGTACAGCAGTCACCTTGAATGTGCTGGCGAATGATCCTGTGGGGAGCGCGCCGTTTGTGCCATCGACTGTGACGATTGTCGGCACGGCTGGTCCGGGCGTACCTTTGGTTGTGCCAGGTGAAGGCACGTGGTCGGTCAATCCGGTAACGGGCGCAATCTCGTTTACGCCGACGCCGGGTGTCTTTATCGATCCAACGCCGATTCAATACACAGTGGACGACAGCCAGGGGAACACGTCGTCGCCAGCAACGATCTCGGTTGGTTATGATTTCCGTCCACCTGTTGTCATAGATGATGTTATTGGTGGAGGCTGGCCGGGAGAGCCGGTGACAATCAACGTGTTGGAGAATGATGGCGGCACTAATGTACCGGTTGATCCGAAGTCGGTACAGATCATTGGTTCGTCAGTTCCAGGTGCACCATTTGTTGTACCAGGTGAGGGCCGTTGGACGATCAGTGCAACAACGGGCTCTATTACGTTCACGCCTGAGCCGAACTTCCGCGGCGATCCAACATCGATCTCTTACTCGGTGGCGAATATCTTTGGCACAAGGTCTGAGACAGCATCTGTGACTGTCTCGTTTGCCTCCGATTTCGTCGTCTTCGAAGATCTTCTTCCCGAACAGCCGTCGGTTCTGGATGGTTTGGGAACAGGATCCGACATTGGGCCGGCAGCTGCAAATTCGATTGGAGCCAACCATATTGTCATTGACACCGTGCGAAACATCGGCGGTCAGGACAGCACATTTACCGACATTAATGCGCAAGGCATTGTGTTGCAGACGGTCAACGACATTGATCCGCTGAACGGGTTCACGCAGCCGACAATCAATCATGATGTCACTGTTGCACGGGTGCACGATGTGCCGGAACTGCGTCGCCTGTTGGATAATGCGGAAGCAGCGTTTGGCCTCGATACAACGATGTTTGGCATCGAAAGTTTGACCGGGTTCTCACTTCGCGTTGATGTGGTTGACACCGACGTCGGCGGACAGGATGCCGGGCAAATTGTTATTGATACTGTCGTGCGGCATCGCGTTCTCTACATTGAGATTTCCAATACGTTGAATGACAGTTCTTACAGTGGATTGAAGCACTACAAGGTGTTGCTTGCCGATGGCAGACCGTTGCCGGTGTGGGTGCATCAGGCAGACAATGGTCTGCTGCTCGCAGAGGTTCCAGCAGACACACCGAATATGAAACTGCTGATTGTGGCTGAGTTCAATGACGGTGCATTGATTGAGCATTCTGTCGACATTCAAACGTCAACAGGTGAGGTGCAGGCAATTGCAGATAGTGCGGCAGACTATATTCCGACGTTCTCGCAGCAGCTGCGCGAATCTTCGGAAAGTGACGTCGACGATTTGAAGGAGCTCGATAAGGCGCTGCGCGCTGATCCTGGCGACGAACCGATCTAGAAGTAAAGCGCAGCCACTTTTTTTGACAACAACAAACCGCGCTTGGTCGAGTCACCAGGCGCGGTTTTTCATTTGCGGCTGGGCGGGCGATCAAAGGTGTTGGATATACATATGTGAATTATCGCCGGTGGAGCTGCAACTCAATGCTGCATTTTCGCATCATTAGACGATTGCAAAAGTCTTGTTTCGCAGACGCGAAGCTTTTTTACGTGGAGATAAAAGCGAACAGAGTTAGTGATTCTGTTAGTAAAGTTGGGAGTTGGGCCATTTGGCTTGACATGTGTTGCGTAAGACTTTTGGGGCGAAGTTTTGCTAAGGCTACTCGTGGTAGTTTGTTCTTCGGCTTTTCTGGCAAGTTGTTCGATCAATCCGAACCCGTTGTCGATAGAAGAAGTCGAAGTTTACGCTGCCGATAAGCACGACCGTGTAACAGCGAATCAGGAAGATGTGGTTGGACCTGTCTCCCTGTACGAAGCGATGGCGCGCGCCCTCAAATATAATCTCGACAAAAAAGTCGAAGCTATGGAAATCGCTCTGCGCGAGCGGCAGTTGGATCTCGAACATTATTCGTTGCTGCCGGATGTAATGGTCAACGCCGGCTATACCACGCGCAATAACTACAGTGGCGGTAGTTCGCTTTCCTTGCTCTCACGCAGGCAATCTCTTGAGCCATCGACATCGTCCGAACGTCAAGTCTTCAGTGCCGATTTGTCACTGAGTTGGCACGTGCTCGATTTCGGATTGTCTTACATCCGTGCTCAACAGACGTCGGACAAGGTTCTGATCGCGGAAGAGAACAAGCGTAAGGTTGTGAATCGCATTATCGAAGACGTACGCTCTGCCTATTGGAAAGCTGTTAGCGCCAAGCGCCTAAAAATCAGGATGCGGTCG
>JAJFHI010000399.1 GCA_021775715.1 Hyphomicrobiaceae bacterium
CCGGCGACGACATTTTGCCATGTCGCCCTTAACAGAGCCATATATCTGGGCTGGTATTCAAGCTAAGTTAATTCACAACCTGCACGAAGCCAACCGACTTAAGGTCTCAACGTCGGCAAGTGCAAGACCGATTTTCGTGACAATGCCGACAGGCCGGACGGAGGCCTCTTAATGCGCCTCATACTCTTAGTCCTTTTTATCGCGATACCTCTGCTGGAAATCGCGGTTTTCATTCAGCTCGGACAGACGGTTGGCGTCCTGGCCACCATATTGCTAGTTATTGTGACCGCCGTAGTCGGAACAATGGTTCTTCACGCCCAAGGATTTGCCGTCCTGCAGCGTGCCAACGAGACAATGCAGCGTGGCGCGCCTCCGATTGAACCCGTGATGGAAGGGATCCTTCTTCTGATATCAGGCGCGTTTCTTCTGACCCCTGGCCTGATCACCGATGCGGTGGGTGCAGCGTTGCTTGTGCCACCACTACGGCAATTTGTTGCCCGTCAGATCCTTAAGCGCGCCCTTGGCGGTACCTTTTTCGATATCTCGGTTTTCGGTCAATCTGGCCAGCCTGACAACGACCAGCCCGGCTTTGACAGAGAGCAATCGCCATTTCAACGACCAGGCAACCGGGACCCAAGTGCCGGTGAGACAATCATCGAAGGCGAGTTCACGAGGGTTGACGAACACACCGTAAATCCGCGCCGCCGCGGCAAACCTTGAACTATTGCCGACGCCAAAGCGTCGATCTTAACCATCGGCAGCTCGCCGACACCGATTGCGACCGTCACGCCATCGTGATAGCGACATCGCAAATTCATTTCAGCGGCCGTCAATACAGATAATCGCCGCTCATAGAGACGATCAGCGCGGGGAAAATCGCAATGGCAAGTTCGACCAATGGTAATGGAGAGCCAATCTCAAACGGTGGAGATCAAGCACCGCCTCCACTTCAAGTGCAAGTAGCCGCGCAATACATCAAGGACCTATCGTTTGAGAACCCTCACGTCGGCCGCCTTCTGGATGGACCCGGCGAAAGTCCGAACCTGAAACTTGAGGTCAATGTCGAAGCCCAAAAGATGGACGACGAGTTGTTCGAAAGCGCCATTGATTTCAAAGCCCACGCGAGCAACCAGGAGGGCACGATTTACCAAATCGAGCTGGTCTACGCCGGGCTGTTTCGTGTGAAGAACATTCCGAAGGAAGCTCTGGAACCGTTTTTGTTGATCAACTGCCCGACGTTGATTTTCCCGTTTCTACGCCGCCTAGTGGCCGACATATCACGTGAGGGCGGTTTCCCGCCGTTGATGCTCGATCCTATAGATTTTGCAAGCCTTTTTGTCCAACGCCAGAAGGCCGTCGCCGAGCAAGGCGCTGGCACCGGTAAGGCTAGTTAGTTCGACTTAGTCATAAACTGACGCCAGATGGCGTCGTCGCCCAGCGTCTCGACAAAAGCACTGTGAGCATCCAGAACCTCTTGTGTAGCAAGGCTTTTGCGGGGTATCGGGCGTTGAAGTGCCTTGGTTTTACCGCGTGTGCCGGACGTCCGCGCTGACGTGCCGGCCTGTGCATTCGCGCTCGCCAGACCAAGCGAGGCTTGGCGTTCTCCGATAAGTTCCAGATAGATATCTGCAAGAAGCCACGAGTCGAGCAGTGCGCCATGCTTGACGCGGTTCGAGTTATCAATGCCGTAGCGTTTGCAAAGCGCGTCGAGCGTGTTTTGGCCACCGGGGTGCTTACGCCGCGCCAACGCCAGTGTATCCAATACACGATCAGACTGGATCAACGTTTTGTTTAGGCGATCAAGCTCAGCATTGAGAAAGCCGATATCAAAGCTCGCATTGTGAATGATGAGCATATCGTCGCCGATGTAGTCGAGAAATTTATCCGCAACGTCAGCAAACAACGCTTTGTGACGCAAGAAGTCTGCGGACAACCCATGTACCGCCTCGGCCTGCTTCGGCATGTCGCGTTGAGGATTGATGTAGACGTGAAACTCGTTGTCCGGCACCGGCATACGGTTAATGAGTTCAACGCAGCCGATCTCGACCAAGCGATCACCGCCCTGCGCCTTCAAGCCCGTAGTTTCCGTATCAAGTACAATTTCGCGTAGCATCATTTGTCCCTATAGGCGTCTGGGTCGGCCGGATACTACTTTACGCACTCCGCCCAATGCCGGTGATAAGCGGTCCCTGCCTGAGATAAGAGCTTGGCAAATATCGCCTCGGTTTGCGCCTCTGTTTCACGCACTGTGACGCTGGTATCCACAATGAAATCAGCTTTTTTGCGCTTTTCCGCATCCGGCATCTGGCGTTTGAGAATTTGCGCAAGTTTCTCAGGCGTCATACCTGGTCGCTCCATGACACGCTTTGACTGCTGCTCCGGCGTTGCACTGACGACAATTACATAGTCAAACAAACGCTCCGCCCCGGTCTCAAACAACAACGGAATCTCAATCACCGCAATGTCGGCACGATTGCAAAACTGCTCCTGGAAAAAGTCTTGCTCGGCAGCGCGCACCATCGGATGCACGATCGCTTCCAGCTCGGCAAACCGGTCTGGTGCCTCCATCAAGGCAGCCAACAACTTCTCGCGGACGACGCCACCGGCTTGTGTTGTACCGGGAAAAGCTGCTTCGATAGGTGCAACGGCCACCCCTTGGTAGAGATCATGGACAATCTTGTCAGCGTCGATGACGGCCACCCCAAGCCGCTCTAAATGCTCGGCAACCGTTGACTTCCCCATTCCGATCGACCCTGTCAGACCAACCACCAGCATCAGCTTTGCTCCAGGTCTGCGACGACAAGATCACGCAACTCTTTTGTTACTTCTGGGCGTACACCGAACCACTTTTCAAAACCGGCCACGGCCTGGTGTAGCAACATGCCAAGACCATCGACAGTCTCGTGTCCTGCCGCTTTGGCATCTCGCAACAAAGCGGTTTCAAGCGGTACATAGACAATATCTGCCACCACAGCTGGTGCATTGAAAGTTGCCGGATCGAGCCCAACTTCTCCCTGACCGTTCATCCCAATCGTCGTCGTGTTGACGATAACGCCAGCGTCTTGAGACAAAGCCTGACGTTGGTCCCATTCGCCTGCAACAACCCTCGTATCAGGCTTCAACCCACCAAAGTCTGCCGCTAGCTTCTCAGCCTTCGCTCTCGTGCGATTGACGACGCGGATCTCGCCAACACCGGCTTCAACAAATCCATATACAATCGCCCGCGCAGCACCGCCTGCACCCAGTATCGTCACCGGCGCATCACGCTTTTTCCAGTTAGGCACCGAGGCGGCCAAATGTGCCATAAACCCTTCTGTATCTGTGTTTGCCGCGCATAACAGATCGCCATCAAGCCATAACGTATTGGCTGCAGAAACAGCCATAGCTGATGCGTCTTTCTCGTCCGCCAATTGAAACGCGTGCTCCTTGTGCGGCACCGTTACATTGCAGCCGACGAACCCCTCTTCGGCCAAATTGTTGACAAAACTCTGCAGGTCATCGGGATGCACAGCACGTTTTTCATAGCTGCCATCAATGCCGTGTTTCGCCAGCCAGTAGCCATGAATCATCGGCGAGCGGGAA
>JAJFHI010000400.1 GCA_021775715.1 Hyphomicrobiaceae bacterium
AATTTAGAAAGCCGTCAGGCCGTGGCTGTGGTTCTGCTCGACTGAAAAAGCGGGTCTTTCTTTTCTGCGGTGGTGTGCTGCCGACGATGAAAATCTTTTCTAGGTCAGCGAGGCTCGACAGGAGCGGTCGAACAGTTTCAACAAGAGCTTCTGAGATGAACAGAACCTTTGCGCGGCTGTCTTTGAGTATGAATGCGTAGTAGTCCGCGGAGAGTAATGTGTTGAGCGGAATAGGAATAATGCCAGTCTTTATTGCGCCCCAAAAGATGACGGGGAACTCAACGACGTCATGCACCAGCATCGCAATGCGGTCTTCGCGTCGCAAGCCGTGGCGAACCAGGAGATCGACAATGCAATCGCTTTGTCGGGCGAGCTCGCCATAAGTTAGTTCACGATCATTTTCGATAAATGCGATTTTATTGGAGCGTCCTTCCGCGATATGGCGGTCGACGAAGAAGTCAGCGGCGTTCGCGTTGCTGGCACTCATTATCGGTCTCTTCAAATTGGGCTTTGATCCCGAGCAGGATCCAACACAATCCAGCCCCCAAACACACCTGCGATTGCGGTCATCCAACGCTGTCTGACACAAGGTGCCGCTCACTGCATCGGCTTTGACCGCCTGAATCAGCCGCGCTCAACAAAGGCCTTCATCTTATGAACTATTTTGCAGGTATGCAATCTTCGTGCTTTTCTCTTTGAGGTTTGACAAGGAGAATGTCCAAATAAGACATTGTAAATAAATGATATAATTGACAATCAGGCACGCGCGGGCGATCGCTGTCTGTAAGAAAACCTGGCGCAAAAAGTGAAATATATTTCTGAAAAATGCCAATTTCACTCGAACACGAGGAGTCGACAATGCAAAAAGTAGGGTGCGCGCTCACGGCGGATGTCGACGCCGGAGCAACTGATCGGAGAAGGTTCATTTCCAAATGTCTTTGCAATGGAATGCCAGCATCAGACAGTGTGGACCCAGTTGCGCTCTAGGCCTGGCGAACGATACCGGACCCATTGAGTTGTTCGATTTCGTCACTGCTAAATCCCCACTCAGCGAGAATTTCGTTTGTTTGCTGCCCTATTCGAGCGGGTGATCTGGTAATTTCTGATTTCGTGCGTGAGAATCTTGGAGCCGGTGCTGGTTGAACAATGCCGTCCACCGCGACAAAGCTTTTACGCGCCTTGTTGTGTGGATGGTCAGCGGCCTCTGAAAAATTCAGAACAGGGGCATAGCAAACATCACTGGCCGCCATGATTTCATCCCACTCATCACGCGTCTTGGTCTTGAATATCTCGACCAGGTATTTACGTTTTTCTGGCCAGGACTCGGCATCCATCTGATCCGATAGTTCATCCTTATCAGCACCGGAAAGCTCTATTAGGAGTTTATAGAATTTTGGCTCGAGGGAGCCAATCGAGATGAATTTCGCATCTTTGGTTTCATAGACGCCGTAGAAGTGCGCGCCGCCATCAAGCGTATTCATGCCGCGCTCGGTACTCCATTTGCCCGCCGCAATGAGGCCGTAGAACATCGCCGCGAGATAGGATGAGCCCTCGACCATCGACGCGTCAACGACCTGGCCCTTGCCAGAATTTCGCGCTTCCATCATTGCCGCTAGGACTCCTACAGCAAGGAACATCCCGCCGCCGCCGAAATCACCGACGAGATTTAGTGGTGGAACCGGTGGTCCATTCGGTGGCCCAATGGCATCTAGCGTGCCGCTCAACGCGATGTAGTTGATATCATGGCCCGCGGCCGCAGCCCACGGACCCGTTTGGCCCCAGCCGGTCATTCGGCCAAACACCAGTTTTGGATTTCGCGCCCAGCAATCTTCCGGCCCGACTCCGAGCTGCTCGACCACACCAGGTCGGAAACCCTCAATCAGCGCGTCCGCCTTCTCAACCAGCTTCAATACGATCTCAACGCCGCGGGGAGACTTGAGGTCGACGGAAATTGAGCGTCGGCCTCGGTTTAAGACATTGTGCTTGGTCTCCATGTCCAAGCCGAGGCCGGAAGCACTCGTACGGTCCACCCTTACGACTTGCGCACCCATATCCGCGAACAATGTCGCGCAAAATGGGGCAGGCCCAATCCCGGCAAGTTCGATCACCGTGTATCCGCTAAGTGGTCCCATTGTGTGTGCCCATTCGAAGGTTAGGGTAAAAAATCAATCGATTTTTCTCGTATCATACGCAATCGGACATCCACGGAACTGCGTCAACTTCTGTTGCTGGTCGTGCATCGTCCGCGGACAAAGCCTTGCCGGTTTGCATGCAACGGGCTCAACTATGAACGCGAAGGTCAGCAGTTTTATCAAAGCGGAATAAGCGGCGGCCCGGACGACCTGCAAGCGTTGTGTTCCGTGTCGAGTCAATCGCGTTCGCCCGCATTCATCGCTGGGATACCGACCACCAGCCCCGGAAAACATGATCCCGTTGCCACCAAGGTCATCAATGAACTAACATTCAAACCGGACCAATCGATAGGGGCAGGTCAGTTTGGGATCGTGCGTTCTCTAGGTTATCGAGGTGAGAATTGTGTGCGCCGATAAGTTTGGTAGGACATGGTAGCCGCAGAAACAGATTGGCCAAGAACCATTGCGCATGCGGACATGGATGCGTTCTATGCGGCGATTGAACAGCTGGATGATCCGTCTTTGCGCGGTCGGCCAGTGCTTGTTGGGCCGCGCGGTGGCCGGGGTGTTGTCCTGACGGCAAGTTATGAAGCGCGACCATTCAGGGTGGGAAGTGCAATGCCGATGGCGAAGGCACGTCGACTTTGCCCGACAGCTATCATCGTCCCTCCGCGCTTTGAACGATACAAAGACGTATCTCGAACCATCATGAATGTATTCTCGGATTTCTCGCCAACAATCGAAGCAATCAGTCTTGATGAAGCATTCATCGATTTGACAGGAACGTCACTGTTGCTCGGCAATTATTACGACGTTGGTCGCAAGCTAAAAGAAGCGGTTCGAGAAGCGACCGGTGGATTGACAGTTTCGGTTGGGATTTCTTCCACAAAGCATGTTGCGAAAGTCGCCAGCGCATTTCAAAAACCCGATGGATTGACGATTGTAAAACATGGCGAGGCGAAAGTTTGGCTTGCTCCTCTGCCTGTGTCGCGGCTCTGGGGCGTCGGCCCTAAGACGGAAGCGCGTCTTCATGAACGACGTCTCTACACCATCGGGGACGTTGCCTCTTGTAATCCAGACTGGTTGACGAGAGAACTCGGTAACGTAGGCCAACATCTTTATTCGCTGGCGAATGGACAGGACGCACGCGCTGTCGAAGGTCGAAAGAGATCTAGGAGCATTGCGTCCGAAAGAACCTTGGAGCGTGATGTTTACGACAAGGCCGATATTGAACGACATCTCAAACGGGCGGCAGACGATGTCGCGAAGCGGTTAAGGGGAAAGGGTTTTGTTGCGTTTGGTGTGACCGTAAAATTGAAGACAAGAGAGTTTAAAGTCTTATCTCGCCAGCATAGACGCCAACAGCCAACTGATGTCGCTGAAGAACTCTATAACGATGCAGCCCTCATACTAGACAAGTTTGAATGCCGCGGCCCATTTCGATTGGTGGGCTTGGGCGTCTACGACCTGATCGCTCGGAATGAAATTTCCCAAATGGACCTGTTCTCAAGTGGAGGCCAGCGGCGCAAGCTAGAAGTGGCAATTGATAGCCTCAAGGAGCGTTTCGGTTCTGACGTCGTGCGTCGGGGTGACGACATTGAAAGTGGATACGAACCGCCGAACCTCGATTTTCTTAGCGGCGATGACGATTTCGATGATGCCTGAAAAATTTATCCGACGAGTCACACGACAAACAGCCAGCGATGTCTGCTTGTCGGATTCACGAGGAAGTTAATTGCATAGGTGTCGAGGACGGTATGTGACCCTTGCTGTGTGAAAACGCGACCGGTGTTATGATTTCCGTATCCTTTAGTGATGGAGGATCAGATTAAGCGGTTTATTCAGGGTGTCGATCGCGATCAGGCGACGTTGTTGCCGAAATTCTGTGCGCTTCGCCGACACCATGGCTCCTTTGATGCGTTTTTCTACCGGAGGGTGATCTGGTCTGCGGTTGAGGCCAGCACGCTATGTTCCCGTAGCGTAGAATACGAGGCGCGACAATAACGTGTAGTCAGACTCCCACACCATGATTCCAACGAACACCATTACTGCGAACATAGGGATCAACAGGGCATAAACTAACGCCATTCTCTCCCATTTCAGGTGCATGAAGAACGCCATTATCAGGCCCGCTTTCAACATCATGAAGGTGAGAATGAGTGTCCACCTTACTGCTCCCTGGAACTGAAGATAATCGACAAGATAAGAAAAGGCGGAGAGAACGAACAGCCATCCCCATATCCACAAGTACGTACCAATCGGATGCTGTTGCCCTTCCAACTGCGCCATTTTTTTCACCTCACCAAAGATAGAAGAAAGCGAAGATAAAGACCCATACTAAATCGACGAAGTGCCAATACAAACCCATAGCTTCGACGATTGAGTAGTTCCCTTTTCTACTAGTAAAAAATCCGCGTTTTCCGGTGTCGTAGTCACCGCGCCAGACTTTTCGGGCGACAATAAGTAGGAAAATTACACCGATTGTAACGTGGGTGCCGTGGAAACCGGTGATCATAAAAAAGGTTGCGCCGAATTGCGGGGCGCCAAATGGGTTGCCCCAAGGGCGAACGCCCTCGTGGATCAGCTTGGTCCACTCAAAAGCCTGCATGGCGACGAACGTTGCACCAAACAATGCCGTCAGCAGCAGCAACGCGGTGGTCATTTTGCGTTTACGCTCATAGCCATACTTGACAGCCATTGCCATCGTACCGCTGCTGGAGATCAGAATGAACGTCATGATGGCAATCAGCAGAAGTGGTACTTCCACGCCATTGACGTTAAGACCAAACACCTTGCTCGTGTTGGGCCAAGGGATTTTCGTGGACGAGCGCACAGTCATATAGGAGATCAGGAAGCACGAGAAGATGAAGGTATCGCTGAGAAGGAAGATCCACATCATCGCCTTGCCCCAGGGAACATTCTTGAATGCTCTCTGATCTGAGGCCCAGTCCGAGACGGCACCCTGAGTGCCATCGAGCTGATTGGGATTTGTCGCAGCCGTTTGTGTCATGGTCTAGTATCCCGCCTACTTGATTCCGCAGATGGCTAACAGAACGTCCAGATTGTCACTCGAGAAAAGCAAAGCGAAAAGCACCAACCATACCACCAGCAAAAAGTGCCAGTAGATGGTGCACAGGGCGATGCTCTCGCGAACTTCTGCGGTACGCGCACCGCTCCATACCTTGGATGAAATCGCGGTCCAGCCGACGACACCGCCAGCCAAATGCAGCACGTGAAGGCCTGTGATCATATAAAAGAACGCGATTGCCGGGTTCGTTGCCTCGAAGTAACCGCTGGTGCCCAGCTGCTGCCAAGCGATGACTTGTCCGGTTAGAAAACCGAATGTAAAGGCACCCGCAGCGAACAGACCGACCCTCACACCATTTATATCGCCGCTGGTCGCTGAGTAGTGCGCCCATTGCAACGCCATGCTGCTTAGAATCAGCATGATCGTATTTTGCCAAAGCAGCCAAGGCGTCGGTCCTGGGCGCCAATCTTCAAAGGCCATGCGTCCGGCATAAGCCACGATCAACATGAAAAAGAGGACCGAAGCGACACCAAGAAAAAACTTAAGCGCAGTCCGGCCGACGTTCATAGGCGGCAGGGCACGAACATTGAGACCGCCCGCGGTTGCCTGTTCTGGCAACCACGGCTTGGCTGTGAGTTCGCTAAAAAAACTCATTCCGCACCTGTCGCTGTGCCGCCAGCAGGAACGTTTTGCGGAATGAAGTCGGCTTCAACACCCGGCACGGAATAGTCGTATGGCCAGCGGTAGACCACCGGCAACTCTTTGCCGAAGTTGCCGTGTCCTGGCGGCATTTCAGGCGTCTGCCACTCGAGCGAGTTGGCGTGCCACGGGTTTTTCTCCGCAACTATTCCATTGCGGCGGCTCCAGTACAGATTGAAAAGGAACACCATCTGCGCGAAGCCAACAATCAATGCGGTGACCGTTATAAATTCGTTCAACGTTGCTGCAGACTCAGGAACAAACGATGTCTCGCCCATCTCAAAGTAACGACGCGGCATGCCAAGGAAACCGAGATAGTGCATAGGGAAGTAAATCAAGTAGGCGCCAAGGAACGTGATCCAGAAATGGAATTTACCCATACCCTCATGGAGCATGCGACCGGTCATCAGCGGATACCAGTGATAGATCGCTCCAAAGATAACCATGATCGGCGCGACGCCCATCACCATATGGAAGTGGGCGACGACAAACAGTGTGTCTGAAAGTGGTACGTCGACAACCACATTTCCAAGGAACAGACCGGTGATGCCGCCGTTCACAAATGTCACAATAAACCCGAGCGAAAACAGCATCGGTAGTGTCAGACGGATGTTGCCTTTCCAAAGTGTCAGCACCCAGTTGTAGACTTTGAGCGCCGTCGGAATAGCAATGATCAGCGTCGTCGTGGCAAAGAAGAACCCGAAGTACGGGTTCATGCCACTCACATACATATGGTGCGCCCAGACGATGAAGCTGAGGCCACCGATGGCAACAAGGGCCCAGACCATCATGCGATATCCGAAGACGTTTTTCCGCGCGTGCGTCGAGATCAGATCGGAGACAATGCCGAAAGCGGGCAGCGCGACGATGTAGACTTCAGGATGGCCGAAAAACCAGAACAAGTGTTGGAAAAGTATCGGGCTGCCGCCTCCATATTTGAGGTGCTCGCCGAGCTCGACGATATGCGGCATGAAGAAACTGGTCCCCAACACCCTGTCGAGCAACATCATGATGGCGCCAACGAACAACGCGGGAAAGGCGAGCAGCGCCAAAATCGTGGCAACAAAGATACCCCATACCGTCAACGGCATGCGCATCAACGTCATGCCGCGCGTGCGCGCCTGCAGGATTGTAACAACATAATTCAAGCCACCCATCGTAAAACCGATGATGAACAGCGCCAGAGATAAGAGCATCATGATGATGCCCCATTCCCGGCCCGGCGTTCCTTGCATAATTGCTTGCGGCGGATAGAGCGTCCAACCGGCGCCCGTGGGCCCACCTGGTAAAAACCAGCTGGAAACGAGCACCAAAACAGCAAGAAAATAGATCCAGAAGCTCAGCATATTGACGTACGGAAAGACCATATCTCGTGCGCCAACCATTAGCGGAATGAGATAGTTGCCAAACCCGCCGAGGAACAACGCCGTCAGCAGGTAAACCACCATGATCATGCCATGCATGGTGACAAACTGATAATAGCCAGCTGCGTCAATGAAATTGAAGGTATCGGGAAAACCAAGCTGCAATCTAATCAGCCACGACAGGACCAACGCTACCAATCCGATAGCCGTTGCGGTGAGTGCATACTGGATACCAATGACCTTGGCATCCTGGGAAAACACATACTTCGTAATCCAGCTTTTCGCGTGGTAGAGGTCAACCTCTTCCAACTCAGCAGGCGGTGCATAATCTGCCGCATCGTGTCCAATATCGGCCATTGGGACTTCTCTCCCCCAAACATAAATAGTGTGACGTGAGATAGAGGCTAAACTGCTTAATTACTTTATACTGGCGCTTTCTATTTCTTACTTTGAGGCCAGGGTCTTGATCGTTTTAGTCTTGTTCCGGGCTTCAGCTATTGATTGTGCAAACGTTTCCTGCTCGGCCAACCATGTCTGATAATCGCTCGCGTTATCAACCACGACCTTGCTGCGCATCGCATGGTGGGCAACACCGCAAAGTTCTGCGCATAGGACGTCGAATGTTCCGGTTCTGGTTGGTGTCATCCAGAAGTACGTGATTGTACCGGGCACCATGTCCATTTTGGCCCGGAACTGCGGCACATAGAAATCGTGCAGCACGTCAATGGAGCGCATTAGAACTTTGACGGGCTTGCCAACTTCAAGATGCAGATCTTCACTCTGAATCAAGACATCGTCCTGCCCACTCGGGTCATTCGGATTGATGCCTAACGGGTTTTCATCGGTGATGTTTTGGGTGGCAGCGGTGCCGAGCTTGCCGTCTTTGCCTGGTAGGCGGTAGTTCCACGCCCACTGCTGACCGACGACTTCGAAGGCTGTTGCTTCTTTCGGAACGGTGATGAAATCGTTCCATACAATCAATCCAGGTGCCAGCATTCCGGCGACACCAAGTGTCGTCAAAATTGTTAGACCCCATTCAAGTTTGTTGTTTTCCGGCTCGTAATCCGCGCGCCGGTCTTCCCGATATTGGAACTTCCAAACGCAGTAGGCCATGAAGAACAGAATTAGGATGTAAACAACGCCGGTGATCCAGAATGTCAGGTCAATCGTGTCGTCGATATAGCCCCAATTCGAGGCAATCGGCGTCGACCACCACGGGCTCCATAGATGAAATAGGACTGAGCCAACAGCCACTAAAATCAAAATAATAGCGACAAACATTTCGGTTTTTCCCTCACGGCTAGATACCGTAGAAAAGTGTCCGCGGCCCATGAATAGTGGGCACTTTGTGTAAGTGTCGTCGGGCAACTATAGTAGAAGTATATTTCATGTCCATAGTTTAAATGATATATAACACATCTAAAGAACCATGGGAGAGAATGCGTGCACCAACATCGTGCGGTTGTCATGGTTGTCGCGAGCACGGCGCGTAACGAGGAGGCGGTCGACGACTTCAATGGCATGTTGACGTAGGAGTTAGACCGAGAACTTTATCCGCTCGTACGGCACACTGATTATGCAAATAGGCCGAAAAATATGCGCTAATTTACAAGAATATTTTGCAGAGCAACTCGTGGAATATGCAATCGATTTTGGGACAAACGTTGGGCTACGTGAGGCGTGCCAGCCAGGCCTCTCCGACAAACAGTTTACATTCGATCTCACAATGTAAGCGTTGGATGATGAGGGGTTCACATAATGTCAAGCATGCTGCAGAGCCCGGCTACGTCTGCTAGCGTTCGTCAAACGAAAGGTGTAAATCTCTTGTTTCAGATCCCTGCATTACTGGACTGCAGAAACCTGTGGCGGTTTTTTCTATGACAAACGGACTGAAACTCATATCAGAAGTTTTCAAGCTACGCATTGGTGGTGCGATCACACTGTGCGCGGTTGCCGGCATGGCGATAACACCCGGCGAGTCTTTGCCATTTTGGAAAATATTGGTTCTTGCTTCGGCCGTTTTTCTGTCGTCCGCCAGCGCAGGCGCTTTCAATCAATATGCTGAGCGCGAGTTGGACGCGCGTATGGAGCGAACGCGAAGCAGGCCTTTTGTTACCGGTGTTTTGCAACCTGGATGGGTTTGGCCAGCCGGCATAGGCTTACTCCTTCTTCTCTCCGTCAGCATCACCGCGTGGGTTTTCAATATACCAGCTGCGGTGTATGTTTTCCTCGGCGCGTTTGTCTACGGTGTCGTTTACACAATCTGGCTCAAGCAGCGTACCGTTTGGAATATCGTCATCGGTGGATTGGCTGGAAGCTTCGCCGTTTTGGCCGGCGCGGCAGCGGTCGCGCCCAACCTCGCCCCGGCGCCAATTGTATTGGCTATTATTTTATTTCTATGGACGCCGCCCCACTTTTGGAGCCTGGCGATGGGGCTGCACAAAGACTACGCCGCGGCAGGTGTGCCGATGCTGCCAGTCGTAGTTGGTGATGTAGCGGCGGCAAAGATTATCCTAGTGCACACCCTTGTCGTTGTCGCCGTATCGCTGCTGCCTCTGGCATTTGGCATGGGCTACATTTATTTGGTTGGCGCGCTGTTGGGTGGCGGATTGTTCATACGGCGAAGCATAGCACTTGTACGCGACCCGACTCCCGAAACTGCGATGTCGAATTTTTCTGCTTCGTTAGTGCAGCTGACGTTGCTGTTGGTTGCGACAATTGTTGATGGCTCCCTAAACCTATAGCCGCTTATCGAGTGAGAGCAGCAACCGTCTCAACGTGGGGACATTTTGCAGAACTGAGCTCTGAAATTTTATAGTTGTTTCGGGCAGAGTTTCGGCTGTCGTTTTAACGCTTCACAAAAGTTTCCTTCGAATCATTCGAGAATTGAAGCGACAAAACCCGGGGCCTAGTGTAGCATTATACTGCATCTCCCTGTGCTTAACGGCACTATATGACGCTCGGTGCTTCTAGTCGTGTTGCCACCGAGCTTCTGATCAATTGAGAGTGTCGGACAATGGTGGAACAACCCTCGATCACCGCTTTGGACGTAGGACACGCATCGCCAAGCATTCGCAAAATCGGCTTTTCCGATCTTTTGGATGTATTGGCCAAGGGCGTCGACGACTTCAAAGCCAAGCCCAGTCACATCTTT
>JAJFHI010000005.1 GCA_021775715.1 Hyphomicrobiaceae bacterium
GCAAATACACCGTGTGGGGTGAGGTTATTCAGGGTATGACAAACGTCGATAAGGTTGCACGCGGCGAACCACCATCAAAACCCGACAAAATCGTCAAAGCCTACGTTCTGGCCGACAAAAAATAACCTGCGAAATTCTGGCTACGCATGGCGCGGCGTATTGTTTTAGTCGCGTACAAAGAGGAAACAATGACTGACATCAAAGATCCTGAAAACACTCTGCTGATGGAAACCTCGCAAGGGTCCGTCGTTATCCAGCTGCGCCCCGACTTGGCGCCAAAGCATGTCGAGCGTATCAAGATGCTTGTGCGTGATGGGTTCTATGATGGCATTTTGTTTCACCGTGTTATCGACGGCTTCATGGCGCAAACAGGTTGCCCGGATGGTCGTGGCACGGGCGGTTCAAGCCACCCGAACCTGGAAGCTGAATTCAATCCGGAACCACACGCGCGCGGCGTGTGCTCTATGGCGCGCGCGTCCTCGCCTAACAGCGCCAACAGTCAGTTCTTCATCTGCTTTGACGATGCATCATTCCTCGACAACCAGTACACGGCCTGGGGACAGGTTATCTCTGGCATGGAAAACGTCGATAAGTTGCAGCGCGGCGAGCCACCCCGCAGTCCGGATAGAATGGTTTCCGTGAAAGTCGCTGCTGACGTGGCCTAGTACGGACTTCCCTCATAAATTTTGAGCGGCTGCATGTGGGAATATCCATGTGCAGCCGTTTCTATTTTGACGGAATGGGCCACTTGACGCTTGGGGCAGCAGGCGCCAGACACGGCGGCAGACATGACACCAAACACCAGGCCGGACCTTAAGAGAGATGCTGTGCAAACAGACCTGTTTGACTTTGACCTTCCCGACGACCTGATTGCACTGCGTCCCGCGGCAGAGCGCGACGGTGCGCGCCTGCTTGTAGTGAGGCCTAAAGCAACGCCCCATCTCGCCGACAAAGCTATTACGGATCTGCCATCATTGCTGCAGCCAGGCGATGCGCTGGTGTTCAACAACACGCGTGTTTTGCCGGCGGCCCTGAAAGGGCAACGTCGGCGTGGCAATGCTCTGGCAACGATTTCATTTAACCTTGTGGTTCGAAGGGCGTCGAACGCGTGGCAGACTTTTGCAAAACCGGGACGGCGGCTCAGCGTTGGCGACACGGTTTCCTTTGCGGCGATTGCCGCCGGCGAAGAAGACGATGTGTTGTTGGCGCAAGTGACGCAGAAGCAAGATGATGGTCTTGTAACGCTTGTGTTCGACAAAGGTGGTGCCAACCTTGATGCAGCCTTGGCCCAGGTGGGGCGGATGCCGTTGCCGCCCTACATCGCCGCACGTCGTCCGGCCGATGACAAAGACAACACATCGTATCAAACGATCTTTGCCAAGCATGATGGAGCTGTTGCGGCGCCCACGGCGGGGTTACACTTCACGGACCGCCTGTTTGATGCGATCACGGCCAACGGTATCACAAGGCATGATGTGACGTTGCATGTTGGTGCCGGAACATTCCTGCCGGTAAAGACTGACACAACCGAAGCTCACGTGATGCACTCAGAATGGGGTGAAGTGAGTGCGAAGACAGCTGCGGCCTTGAACGAAGTGCGAGACAGAGGCGGGCGCATTGTTGCCGTTGGCACCACCTCGCTGCGCTTGTTGGAATCGGCCGCCGAGTCAGATGGGCGGATTGCACCGTTTTCGAGCGACACAAACATTTTCATGACCCCGGGTTACCGCTTCAAAGCGGCCGACGCGCTCTTAACCAATTTTCATTTGCCCAAGTCGACGCTGTTTATGTTGGTGGCAGCCTTTTCCGGTCTCGAGCAAATGCAGGCCGCATACGCCCACGCCGTTCGGGAACACTACCGGTTTTATTCCTACGGCGACGCCACGTTGCTCTTTCCCAGTCAGCCTAACTCTGCCACATAACGCGCATGCAAGATGTCCCAACGAAATTCGCATTCGATCTTCTGGCCGAAGATGGCCCCGCCCGCGCCGGTATTGTGAAAACGCCGCACGGTGATATTCGTACGCCGGCATTCATGCCCGTTGGCACGGCCGGTACCGTCAAAGCGCTCTACATGGATCAGGTGCGCGACGCTGGTGCCGACATCATTCTGGGCAACACCTATCACCTGATGTTGCGACCAGGTGCTGAGCGTGTCGCGCGTCTTGGCGGACTACACAAATTCATTCGCTGGAATGGTCCGATTCTGACGGACTCCGGTGGCTTCCAGGTGATGAGCCTTTCGCAGCTTAGAAAGTTGACGGAAGAGGGCGTTACTTTTCAATCTCACATCGATGGGTCGCGGCATGAATTGTCGCCGGAACGCGCGGTCGAAATCCAATGTCTGCTTGGTTCTGACATTCAGATGCAACTCGATGAGTGTCTTGCGTTGCCGGCAGAGCGCCGCGATGTTGAACGCGCGATGAATCTGTCGTTGCGCTGGGCCGAGCGGGCGCGCAACGCCTTTGCCAAGGCACAAGGCACCGGTTTGGCGAAACCCGGCCAAGCGTTGTTTGCCATCGTGCAGGGCGGTGTTGATGTTGAGTTGCGCCGCCAATCCGCCGAAGCGCTCGTTGATATGGATTTTCCGGGCTACGCGATCGGTGGTCTGGCGGTAGGCGAAGGGCATGACGCCATGATCGCAACGTTGGAAGCCACGGCACCGTTTCTCCCAACGCATAAGCCGCGCTATTTGATGGGCGTTGGTACACCACGTGATTTGATTGCAGCGGTAGCGCGTGGCGTCGATATGTTTGACTGCGTTCTGCCAACACGGAACGGACGTCACGGGTTGGCCTATACGTGGAATGGCAAAGTCAATTTGCGCAACGCCCGTCACGTAGATGATCTCGCACCGCTCGATCCGCAAAGTTCGTGCCCTGCTGCGACCGACTACTCGCGCGCTTATCTGAACCACCTTGTGAAATCAGGTGAGCATCTGGGGTCGATGTTGGTGTCGTGGTCGAATACTGCATTTTTCCAGCAACTGATGGCGGCTATGCGCAAAGCCATTCAAGACGGCACCTTTGCAGACTGGGCTGCGGTCCACATAGATCGCCTCGATGCGCCGGAGGAAAAGCTCTAATTTCCGCCCTTCACAACACGCTCGCGGTGAATGAGATAGAGCCCAGACGTTACAACGATTGTGGCGCCAAGAGCCGTCCACCAATCCGGTAAATCGTCAAACACGACGTAGCCCAGTATGACCATTGTAATGATCTGGAAGTAGATGAATGGCGCCAGGATGGATGCCGGTGCTAACTGGTGTGCGAGAATGAGGAGATAGTGTCCCAAGCCACCAAAGATGCCGAGCATCAGCAATAAGAACCAAGTGGTGAGATCGGCGGGTTGTTCCCAACCGGCAAAAGCGAATGGCGCACCAACGATCGTGCCGACAATCAAAGAGTAATGTAGCGTCACGAATGGTGGGTCGCTGTTTGCGACCTGACGCGTGATCAGGATGAACCAGACATAGACGGCCATGGCCGCGAAACTAAAGCCAATCGCAGGCTCGATCTCGGCAAAACCTGGGCGCACGACAACCAGGATGCCAGCAAAGCCAACTGCAATGGCGAGAAGCCGTCGCCAGCCAACCCATTCGCCAAGCACCGGGCCGGCGACAAGCGGCACGACAAGCGACGATAGAAAAAAGATTGTGATGGTTTGGTCGAGGCGCAGGTATTTCAGCGCCAGAAAGTTAAACACCGTCGTCAGCGCCATCAGCACGGACCGCCACAGTTGGGCTGTCAGACGCGTTGTCTGGAACAACTGACGCAATGAGAGAATGCCGAACGCAGGGACTAGCAGCATCACAAGGAAAAATTGACCGGCAAATCTTAGCCATATCGTTTGCACGACCGGCACACCGCGCACGGCCGTCAGATACTTTGCGGTTGCATCGAGCAGAGAAAAACAAATTAGCGTCAGCAGTAGTAGTCCGATGGCCTTGAGGCGCTGGGCACGTTCAAGCGCTTCGAAATCTTGCGGTGGTGTTTCTTGCGATCGTAGAGTGTTCGTGTTGGACATTGAGTGCGATCTGGGTTGCGCGCGCGGAGTGCCGCACGGGCGTGCCCTGGGGTTGGTCGTGTTGTTTGAGCAGGTCGCTGCGCCGCCAGTCTAGAGCGTTTCACGCTTAGGTGAAATCGCCATAAGATCGCGACCCCGCTCCAAGCTTTTGTTTAGTGCCTGTTTATCAGCTTCCGTTGCAAGAAGTTGTGCTCAAGTAGCGGAGCGGTAGCACATAACAGCATTGCTCAAGTAGCGGAGCGGTAGCGCATAACAACATTGCTCACGTAGCGGAGCGGTAGCACATAACAACACGGCTCAAGCAGCGGAGCGGTAGCGCAACATTGCGGCACTTCCAACTCAGCCTGACAGAGTCTAGCCGAGGTTAACCGATCTCAACAATTTGCCGACATCAATGCGGGCGCAATTTGCAGGCCTTGGCCAATGGCTGTTGGGCATGTGAGGCTTCGAGGTGCGGCGGAATTGCACGAAATGTGTATTGTTCCCATGAAGGACAAGAAAAGCGAACCAGGGGTCTTGCACCCCTCTGAAATCCCCTGTATCCCCACCGCTGATGGACCGGTAGCTCAGTTGGCTAGAGCACTCGACTTTTAATCGAGTTGTCGCGGGTTCGAGCCCCGCCCGGTCTACCATCTCTC
>JAJFHI010000041.1 GCA_021775715.1 Hyphomicrobiaceae bacterium
GTGCGAACGGTCTCCGGTGCTGTGCGATAGGGATTTATGCCGTGCGCTGTGACCGCGCCGTCCCAGAAGTATCGCTGATAATCATTCTCGAGCATCGGCTCACTGGCAAACAAGACAAGCCGCGCCACGACACCGGCCACGACAACCAGCCAGAATACCGTTGTGATGTCGGTTTGTGCGACGCCCGTCGTCTGACGAATGAGTTTTGGAAGAACAAGCAGATAGGCAAGTCCGGCGATGACAAGTCCGGCCACCAGGTACGGTATCGGCATGTCGATCACGGCAGTGTCATAGCCAAAATCAACCGAAATAATAGTTAGCCAAGTCGCAAACCCGACAAGGGCTAAACCGAGTGCAGCCCAGCGGACGACAAGTGGCTTCGACAGAGTAGCGAGGTGGCCGGCAAGAAATTGGTGCATCAGCACATTCAATACGCTCCTGCCTGCCACGTCTCAAGTCAGGATAGTGGTTAAGAGCCGCGGACGTCGAGGACGCACTTACCGGACTTTGTCAGCACGTAACCCTTGGGGCATTTCTTGGCGGAGTATGCAACTGGCGCCGTTGCGATACTGAATGCAACTGAAGCAGCAATTGCAAAAAGCAGAGTTCTCATGACCTTGCAGTCCTTACGTTGTTGAAGATAGTCGCCAAGAAGTGCTCTTGTCGCCAGACGTTATGCCTGTTGATTTACGCATGAACAAGACAACTGGATTGAAATCTGCGTGATGTGGCTGAGGCGAGGTTTAGGGTGAAAGGCTCAAGAGAAACGCCAACAGTGAAGCTCGCTCCGTCTTGCTGAGCATCAATCCATGGGGCATCTTTTCCGAAACGCCCCGGCGGTTTACGCCCCCGCTGATGTAATGCGCCACAATCTCGTCCAATGTGGCAAATGATGCGTTGTGCATGTAGGGGGCTGACTGAGTTAACATTCGCAAAGTTGGCGTCTTCATCCGTAACGGCTTTGTGATGTCGCCTGCACTGATCCGCGCGGGTAGTCCGATGTCGTAGCGCGCGTCATCAGTAAATCGCCAGCCAGCGTGACAGCCGACGCATCCAGCCCTGCCAACGAACAGAAAGAAGCCGTCGCGTTCCTCCTTGGAAAGTGCGTCGACGTCGCCTTCAATCCAGCGGTCAAAGCGAGTGATAGGTGAAACCAAGCTTCTCTGGTAGGCGGCAAGTGCCGAAACCGTGGTCTCGACGCTTGGGGGCGGTGTTTCAGGAAATGCGGTTGCGAATTTTTCAAGAATTTTATTGTCTGAGTTCAAGCGAGTCAGGATATCGGACCAGTTTCCGGCAAGCTCGTGCGCGGCACCAATCGGTTGGACAGCTTGGGCCTCAAGCGTCGCCGCGCGGCCATCCCAGAACAATCGCTGGGCCCAGCCAATGTTCCAAAGCGTCGGTGTGTCGCGAGATGCAACACCATCAATTTTGCGCCCTGCGGCCGCGCCGCGATCACTGAAACCCGCTTGACGTTGGTGACATGTCGCACAACTCCGCGATCCGTCGCCTGACAGCCGCGCGTCATTAAACAGCATCTTTCCAAGTGTGATTTTCGCAGGCGTCGTGGGATTAATTGTAGGTGACACCACGGCTCGCGGTCGCGCGAAAAACGTTCGCCAAAACACCATCGGTTCTACAATTACCTCAGGTGCCGCTAAAAGCGCTGGGGATGTGGCCGTAGCTACGACCGCAATCAGGGCACAAGCAAACCGCCGGACGATGTCTCCGGTCAAATGTTGCATTGGTTCAGCGGCTCCGGGTGCGGGCGAGCTGCACCGACTTCATGAGATATTCAACATTACCGCCAAGCCAGCGATGCCCGGGTTTGGGCCGTCCCGTCCACAAAGGCGGTGTATTGGGAAAACGTTTGCTGTAGAGCGTGTACCAGCCATTGCCGGGGTTCCCCGGCAGGGGCTGCGGGGTGCCCGCGATCTTTGCAAACCCAATTGGATCGTTAAAAGCGGCGACCGTTGTTTTGGCGAGCCGATGTAGCGCACTGTCGTTGATCGCATACCAATCTTCGTCCCGTGCTGCGGCTGCAAGTTCTGCCAAGACAACCAAAGGCATGACAGAAAAATTGTGATACTTCAAAGCGAGGTGCCCACGCGCCAATTCCATCGGCAGAGAACCGTCTTCTGCAATGTGGTGGGTGGACTCTGTAAAAATCTCGCGCGCTTGGTTCCAAAGGTCATCGTCGTCTGTGGCAAGCGCGGTCGCGCCCACGCCGAGGCCCAACCAGTACCAATGATTGTTGCGTTTTCGGCCAGGGTCGTCGAAGAAACGCCGGGCGGCCACGGCAAGTTTTTTCAGCCACGGCTCGATGACGGCGCGATCCTCAGGTGAGACGCCCGGGCGTACTTTTAAATACGCGAGCGCAATGCCAGCCAGATCCCATTTGCGCTGATACTCGGCCTGTTTTGAACCCATCGTGCCAAGCAAGGCGTCTGCCTTCGCCCAGTCCGACAGCCAGTGCGGGAGGCAGCGATTAATGGAGGGTGCCCTGACGGTTTGAGCGGCCTGGAGTGCCCACGGCGTGTCTGCATAAATTGTGAGCTGTCGGACAAAATGTCTGAGCGCCGCGGTCTCGTGGCCATGTTGGATCTTTTTTTTCCGGTCAACTTTTGTGCCGGCCTTGTCACCATAATACCGCGACAGGTTGAGATCACGAATGGGAGTGGGTGTCGGTTCGCATTGTGTGGCGTGCGCGCCGGATGAGACCAGTATAGATAGGCACACGAATATGAGTGTTGCCGTAATCCTTCTCGCAAACGATGCGGTATGTTTTGGGGCGCAGGTCATACGTTGGGTCCAGCTATTGGTTTGTGATTTCGGCGCGCTCATCCGCCGACATATCGAAGGTCTACCATAAAGCGTCGTGAAAACCGTATGCAAGCCATGCCACACGAACGTGCAAACCGCACTATCGTTAAGTGTTTGCTACGCCCTGTCAGTTAGTCTGCGCACCGAACCTTTAATGACGGCCAGGCCAAAGCCCGTTGGGATAGGCTGGCTTGTTTAACAACCGCGATGTGGGGCCGCCAGATGACATCTGAAAAGATCGAGATACAACCTGCCAGTGCCAAGACGCCTCAGTCTGTTTCTGTGAGTTGGGCTGGGTTATCTGCTGTAAGCGCCATTGCACTCGTCGCCTGGCTTGTCGTCACGACCGTCGCAGATCCGCTTCTCATGGCGCCGCACGTCGTCTTGATTTTCTGCCTCTTCTCACTTGCCCTAATGACAGTTGGCTTAGCGCTACATATGGCAAGCCTTGACGGAGCGATGGTCACGCGGCTCGCCACCCTCATTCAGCACAACACCTGGCCTGAGCGTGCCGTGCTCATGTGTGTCATGACCTTTGTCACAACTGTAACCGTTGCAGCGGGCTGGTGGGTTGGTGGTGAAACCGGTAGGCTTCTCGAAAGCACGTTGTTGCCAGCTGCGTGTTTTGCCAGTGGAGCACTGATTGCGTTTTCGGTATTTGTAGCAGGTGAGACGAGACCATTGCACGCAATGCACTGGACGCGGGTTGTGTTGAGTTTGTTTTGGATGCTTGGGCTCGGTGGCCTCGTGTTCCTGATCCTATCGGGAATGTTTTTCGTATTGCCAATTTGGCTGGTGGCCGCTGTCGCTTTCTGTTTTGTCGCCGGAGGCGGAGCAACTTGGTGGATCTTGCTCCAGCAGAAAATCAACAATGACGGAGACGATCCAAACGCGAATTCACAGCGTGATCGAAAACTTGGACTCTACCAGGCAGGCTTTGTGCCGTTATTTTGCCTTGGCGCTGTCGTCACGCTCGCGACCCCGCAATTGACACCGATTTATGTGTTAGTTGGCCTCGTGACATTTGCCTTCGGTATTAAGAAGTTGGTCCGTGTCGTTGCCGATTGATGGATGAACGACAATGGCCGACGGTGCGTCGCAGTCCGAATAGCTGTGCTGCCGGCCATCCGGATCTTCAATGTCGAACTGCGCCGGTGCATTTGTTCTAGCATGCACATATCCCGCTGTTGCCGGCACTTTGCCGTGTCCCCCCGGAATATCGAGTACATAAGTTGGCTGAGCGAGGCCTGACAATGTTCCGCGAAGCTCGCGCATGATAGCTTGGCCGTGTTCAAGCGTGGTGCGGAAATGGCGCGTGCCAGGTGCCAGGTCACCGTGGTGGAGATAGTAGGGTTTGATCCCGGTCTCGACGAACGCGCGCATCAGCTCGGCAAGGGCTGCTGCATTGTCATTGATCCCGCGCAGCAACACCGTCTGGCTGACCATCGAGACGCCACTGTCAATCAACCTCCTGCAGGCCGCCCGTGCATCGGTTGTCAGCTCGCGCGGATGGTTGGCATGGAGCGCCACATACACTGTCTTGCCCGCCGCTGTCAGGGCATCGACGAGTTCAACCGTAATCTGGTCTGGCGCTACGACGGGCACACGGGTATGCCAACGAATGATCTTCACATGCTCGATTGCGCCGAGTCGGGTGACGATATCGCGAATCCGGCGGGCTGAGAGTACGAATGGATCGCCGCCTGTTACGATCACTTCCCAGATCTCAGGATGCGCGCCGATATAGGCAAGTGCTGCGTCCGTATCAGTGTCCGACAACTGCCCCTGCTGCTTCGGCCCGACCATCTCACGGCGAAAACAAAACCTGCAATAGACAGGGCAAACATCAACAAGCTTCAACAGCACCCGATCTGGATAACGATGCACCAATCCAGGCGTCTTCGTATGAAGTCCATCGCCTATCGGGTCGGCATTTTCTTGCGGGCTTTGGTCAAGCTCGCGAACGTCTGGAACAAACTGTCGTGCAATCGGGTCGTCGGGGTCATCAGGGTTGATCAACTCCACCATCGCCGGCGTAATCGCGACGGCATACCGTTCGCCGACTGCGTCAAGATCAGCGCGTTCACGCGTATCAACGAGGCGGTGGTCCACCAAGTCATCTATCGATTTCAAACTCGTTGTCGTTTTGCGGGAGCAGTCCATTAGGTTTCCGTTTGCGTGTTCGCCGCCAATTCGTCTGGCATCGGGGTCCACAAAACCTGATCAATACGATCCGAGCGTGTTGCCAACATTACCAGGCGGTCGAAGCCGAGGGCGCAGCCACTTGCTGGTGGCATTGCAGCACTTGCGGCAAGGAAGTCTTCGTCGAGTGGATAGCGCTCGCCGTAGATGCGCTCTTTCTCGTCCATCTCCGCCTCCAGCCGTTGGCGAAGCAGTGCAGCGTCGGTCAGTTCACCGTAGCCATTGGCCAACTCAATACCACAGGCAAACATCTCAAAGCGTTTTGCAAACCGTGGATCGGCGTCATCCGGCTCGGCAAGTGGCGCTTCAGGCGCCGGGTAGCCTTCAAGAAATATAGGACGAAAACTATCGCTTTTGCTCTCGCGAACGGCATCGCTGTTCCAGATTTCCGGCTCGATGGTGAGCAGACAACGGCTGAAAATGTCGGACCAGATGTCGTCATCGCTGACACGCACGCCAGCGTTGGTTGCCTGTGTCGCCATCAAATCCCTGTCAGGTGTTGTCGGGTTTGCGAGGCTATCGCCCAGGTCAAATCCAAGATGGGATTGAAACACGTCGCGCATCGTCAGTCGTGCCGGTTCGGACGCCGCATTGCATGTCGTCCCCCGCCAATTCCACTTTGGTGCGTTGGCCATGAGCTGCACGATCCGGACGCAGTCGGTCATGATGGCTTCCACCGGTTCGTTTGCCCGATACCATTCGAGCATCGTAAATTCTGGATGGTGCAGGGCGCCGCGCTCACGGTTGCGAAACACGGGTGCGAACGTGAAGATCTTCGTCTCGCCGGCTGCCAACAGTTTCTTGCACGAAAATTCTGGAGAAGTGTGCAGGTAGAGCGGCTGGGCGCGCTCGTCTGTGCCGAGGAGGTTTGTTTTGAAGGCGTGCAAATGCGTCTCATTACCCGGCGAGACCTGCAGACAGCCAGTGTCAACTTCAGTGAAGCCCTCAGCCGCGAAGTAGGCTCGGATAGCGGCTTTCGCATCATTGCGAAACAGCAGCGGACCACGCCGGTCTTGATGGCGCGCAGGGTCCCACCAAGGTGTGTTTTGGTCGGGAACGGTCATGATTTGCGCCCGTACGCTGTAAAATTGGTGGTGGCTGTGGCAACATTTATCATGGAGGGGTTGGCCTCTGGGCCGGGTCGGAGTATGAACCGGCATCAGATTGAAAGAAATGCGAGGCGTCAGGCGAGCCAATGGGCCCTGTTGGCTCAAGGATTCCAAGAACGGAGACGCACGTTGACTAAGGTTATTGCAAGCTCGATCCGCAAAGGCAATGTGCTCGATCTTAACGGCAAACTGGCCGTTGTCCTGAAGGCAGAAAATATCCACCCGGGCAAGGGCACGCCTGTGACGCACCTGGAGTTGCGACGCATCTCCGACGGCGTCAAGGTCGTCGAGCGCTTCCGCACCACCGAACAGGTCGAACGCGCGTTCGTCGAAGAGGTTGAGTACAGTTACCTGTTCGAAGACGGCGGCATGTTCACGTTCATGCATCCCGAAACCTACGATCAGGTCTCTGTGTCGGGTGACGTGATGGGTGATCAGTCCGCCTATCTGCAAGAGGGCATGGTCGTTAAACTTGCCATGTTTGAAGAAAACGCGATTTCCGTCGAGCTGCCACAGCGTGTGACCTTTGAAATCGTCGAAGCAGATCCCGTCGTCAAAGGCCAGACCGCATCGTCATCCTATAAGCCGGCAATCTTGTCCAACGGCCAACGCGTCATGGTCCCACCACACATCGCAGCCGGCACCCGCGTGGTTGTCATGACCGAAGACGGCAGTTACGTCGAACGCGCGAAGGACTGAGGGATCGGGTTAGGGGCTGGCGGCAGGCGGTCCTGAATTTTAGGCCCACCCGCGCGACTGATGATTGCACAATCGAATCCAGAACTTCTCGCGGTCACTTCACTTGTAGTCTCTTGCTATACAGAAGCGGACATTGATGACCCTCGAGTCATCACATCCAGGGAGCTGTACCTTGATGTCCGTTTATGAGTGTTCATCCGATGATTTTTGCGAGGGTAGCGCGTCCAAAACCGCAGTGAGTTCCTTGAACTTCGACCGAAGCTGATCTCTAAATGAGTTGTCCTCGTTGAGTAGGTGAACAACGAGCGCCTCGTACTCTTGATTATCACGGCAAAGCAGTGCTCGAGAGATCTCTTGGCGAGCTCCACTTTCTCGAATTTTATAGCGCTGAATTATCGCATCGAGTTGACGCGTCTTAATCAGATAATCAAACTTACTGATTTCGTCAGCCAAAGGGGATGTCACCGTTACGCCAATGGAGAGACCTGGTGATTTTTTCACGTCATCTCTTGTGGGTAACTCTTTCATAAGTACAGCCCTCATGCGGCTGACGGCGCGGTAGCTTGTAAGATTAGTTTTGCGATCGATATCAGCTAAGTTGGCCATAGCTGCCGGTTCCGCTGCCTCCAATAGTAGGCTGCTATCCTTATTTTCAATTTTGGCTTTGTACGTAGCGACAGCGATGCGGGACTCCTTGCAGTAATAAAGGCTTTCCACGGAGTGCACGGGAAGGGCGTAAATGCCCATTGTGTTCAAAGCCGCAAGATCAACGCCATCTTCGTTCTTTTGATCAAGATCCACGATCCCATAGGCCTCAAGCCAATGGTCGTTACCAGTTGCTCGAAGCCCGCGTACCGCCCTCTCAACCTCTGTACCAGTGCCGCCCGCCCTGACTGGCACGTTTGGAAACAGAGCTCCATATATGGGGAGATCCAGACTTTCAGCCTTGCCTTCAGTGAAGACGATCTTTCTTCTTCCTCCCAGCATTGACCGCTTGGCGTCGTCGCTCAGCGCAGCGCCACCGACCATCTCATCATAATCCCATTCTTGCTTGTGGGCGTCGTAATCGCGCATGAGCATCACGGAATGCGACGGCATAGCAAGCACGAGGTCGACATCATGGGTTGAAACAAGAAAGGCGCAATCATAGCGCTCGCCAAATAGCGAAGTAAGTAGGGGCGCCGATATCGAGCGATGGAGGTGACGTTCTGGATCATCTACCAGAATCAGACTCGACTTATGAGCGAGTAGAACTTCACAGATCAAGAGCAGTGCCGCGCGCTCACCATCGGATAGTTCGCGGATCGAAAACCAATCGCAAGCATCATGGCTCGCGGTAAATTCGCCCGATAGGTTTTTGACTTGGCAGGCAAGCGTTGCCGCGCGCAGAATGCGGTTTGCTCTACTCAATGTCGGAGGATTGGCCTGTCGGAATGCCTCGGCCTTCTGTTGCTCTCCAGAGTCCACTAGATCGATGTAGCGTCGACTTCGTTCTGCTTCTGTGTTGTGTAATCGGAAAAGCAACTCATGCAGACGGGCTTCGACTTTTCGGTCGAAGAATCGAGAATCATCTGCTCGATCGAAATTTCTGGTTTGCGCATCTTGCGCTTTAAAGACTGATGGAGTGAGGTTGACTTTATCGTCGGCTAATCCGACGCCGCGCTGAGCATGCACGCGCGTGATCAATTCTGGCGGGCCTTTTTTTGTTGCCAGCTGCATCAAGCTGGACTTTACAGATCCGTTTGGGCCAACAACAAACCGGATTGTCCCAGGAGCAAACACTAATTGCATAGCAAGTGGTGCATCTTTTTTCTTCACGGAAATGTTGAATGTCATGTGGTGAGCCTCGGAACAATGTGACTTGCCACTATACTGGCCCTCATTGCCCCGATGCCCCGTACCTTGTTTGTCCACAAAGACTTTCGGGTGGCGGTACCTGCAGATTGGCTCTGAACTTATTGGTGGCTACCAAGCGCCATGCGGACATCGGGTTTGCCGCTGCATTGAATGACGGCCGTTGGCGACCAATGTCTGCTTCCTCTACCAAGCGAACAACTTCGCCATTGCACAATGAAATTTGACATAAACACCATTGTGCGAACTCAAATCATCGAAAAATAATCGATGTCGGTATTGGTTCATATGTGCGGTCGCTAATTTTGCAAGGTGCTTCGTCCCTCCGGCCCCATCGCCGCCGCCCGTTTCATATGCAGCGCATCGTACAAGCCATTTCGAAAATCGGCTTGAGCCCGACTTTAATGACACGACTGAACGCAGATGCCTCCCGGGCTCGTATTGTCGGTTTTGGAAATTTACTTTACTGCTAGCGACGTCGAAGATGAATCGCATCAAGCCTAATTACGTCTCCTGACAATCCGAATTCCAAACCAATTGATTGAACGGAACGCACGTATGGACGACAGCGACCTTAAACGCCCACGCACGATGGACGAACTTAGGGCAGCGATGCGCGGCCTTTACACAGAGGAGTCTTTGAAGCTCGGGCTGAGTATCGCGGCACGTCCGAGTGATGTTTTCATTACTCCATACGCAAAAAGCGGAACAACGTGGTTGCAGCATGTTGCTCACGGACTGCGATCCGGCGGTTCAATGGAATTCAGCGAAATCAGTGACGTTGTGCCTTGGTTAGAAATTGCATTTGATCTGGGAGTAGATTCAGACGCTGAGCAAGGTTGGTCGCCGCGTCTTTTTAAGGCACATCTTATTTGGCAGGATGTTCCAAAAGGCGGGCGATATATCGTCTCGTTCCGCGATCCGAAGACAGTGGTCGTCTCGATGTACCAATTCTTTGAAGGCTGGTTCTTTGAGCCGGGGACCATCACTCTCGATGAATTGGCCCGACAATTGTTTTTGGACACCAAAAGGTATTACCACCACATTTTGAGTTGGGCGCCGTTAATCAATGAGCCTTACGTGCTGGCACTGGCCTACGAAGACATGTTGCAATCGCCCGATCAGTTGCCAGTTGTCGTTGCTGACTTTCTGCAACTCGATGTCACTGATGAACTGTTGGCGAAAGTTGTTTCTCAGTCCTCTCGCGAATTCATGGTCGCCAACTCCTCTAAGTTTGATGGCCATGATATACGCGAGAAGCGCGACTCTATTATGGGATTACCACCCGACGGCTCGAGCATGAAAGTGCAGCGCGCGACAACAAATAAGCCAGAGTTTTCATCGGAATTAGCCGCTGAACTTGACGAAGTTTGGCGCGAAACAATCACTCCCACGCTCGGCTATGCGTCCTACGAAGATTTCCGTAAGGCTCTACCCAACCCACTGCGGGTCAATCGGTAAGGCGTTCCAGTGCGCAGGGGCTCTTGGCTGCTCCGGGTCAAAAGTGTGCGTCATTAAAATTTGGCTGCCTTCCGCTTTCGGGTGATGCAGACGTCTTTTCACTTGGTCCCGCCCCATCGCCGCCAACCCAAGACTGCAGCAATGTCTGCTGCTGGTGGAAGCTGGCGTAAGACCGTTGCGCGGTCGTGACACGAAGGGCCAATATCGGTCGTGCCCGTTGCACTCGCTCCGAAGTATTAGTGTACTTCAATCTTGAGAGTCGGCATCGCGCTCCAGCCAATAGTTTTCAAGCGCCTGTTCGATATTCGGATCGCGTCCGCCAGTAGCCTCTAGTTTCCACCAAAGGTAAGCAACAACCGCCGATACCTGCGCGGCATCAAGCTTGGCAAACTTATTGTTTGCTCCTGACCGTGTCGACGACGAATTCAAGCGGTACACTGGATCCGTGTTGATCAATTCACCGCGAATATCAGCAATCAAATAAGCGGGCAGGTAAAACCGAAGGGCATTAGCAGAGAAAAAGGCCAGCGCAGTTCCCCATCCGTCCGGCGCCTGATCGAGGAATGTTGAGTTGAGTTGTTTAGAGTTTGTTTTGCCCCGGAAATTATTGATCAACGCAGCAGGTTCATCACCGTAAATACTGTCGGTGAGGTCATCGTCGCCAGGATATTTGACGTCGGCAAATGCCTCCTCGATCTTGTCAATAAGTTCTTTCACCGGCTCGGTTCCAAGTTTGCGTCGTTTCGTCATTTATTGAAACAATGCCACAACAGTTTCACCCCACCGCCGTCAACTCAAGACCGCGAGGCGATGTCTGCTATTCGAGGCTATTGCGCGGGTTAAAGGGCTGCGGACACCGCCATTACGCATGCCGCTGATGTTCACGACGATACGTTGCGGGTGCGATTTGAAACTGCTTCTTGAAGACGCGGCCAAATGCGGCTTCCGACTGATATCCCACTGTCTCGGCAATTGTGATGATCGGAGCGTCGGTTTCGATGAGGCTCTTGCGGGCCATTTGCATGCGCCAGTGCGTTATGTAGGCCAGCGGCGTTGTCGACAAACAATTTGTAAACTTCGTGACAAAAGAAGTCCGCGACATACCAGCGATTTGGGAAAGCTCTTCGAGCGACCAGGCAGATGCGGGATCGGTATGAATGGCTTTCAATACGCGCGCAATGTTCGGATTGGCAAACCCGGCGAACACAGGCTGATCTACGCCATCCGTTGTGAGGTAGGTTCGCAACGCCTGAGCGAAGATAATTTCCGACAATTTGAGCGCGATCAGATCCGCACCCAATCCGGCCGTACCGGCCTCTGCACCGATGACCCTGAGTGTATTTTCCATCCATCGCCCGGCAGTCTCGCCATAGTTCTTGATATGGATGTTCGATGGCAGCGCATCAATCAGCGGATGATTGGCATGTTGGTCAAATGCGAAGTGGCCGCAAACGAGCTGAGTTTCTTGATCTGTACCCTGGTCGCCGTAGACCAGTGCACCGTTGCCATCGAAGCCAGATAGCTCAACCACCTGGTCAAGCATCAGCGCCTGATCTTCGGTCTTGGGGTCGCAATATAGAGTGTGCGACGCGCCTCGGGTTATGATCACGAAATCGCCCTGTCCAAGCGGCAGCGGATCACTTTCTCCGTCAATTCTTACGAAGCAATTTCCTTTGTGGGCAAAATGAAACCGGGCCACGTTCTCGAATGATGGCACCCTGACGCCCCACGGCGACGTGAACGACGTGCGAAAGTAAAGCGTACCGGTGAGCCGCATGTGGGAGAGTATGTCGCTCAGCAGATCCATAGGCGCCTCTTTGAAGCCCATGTTCTACACGAAAAATCCATTGAACGCGACATTGGTTGAACGATTGATCAAAAAATATGGTCTCTGGGTCATTCATTGTGCATCTCGATTGTCATTCACTGCATTGCGCAATCCGCGCGTACATCATTTGACAGGAGAAAACGATGAGGATCAGAGTGATGCTTGCGGCGGTCGGAGTTGCCGCGATGTTTGGAAACGGAGCGGCCCAAGCCGAGTCCCCAGCCGACTTGAACGACCTCCAGATCGCACATGTCGCCTACATTGCAGATAATATAGACATTCGTTACGCGCACCTCGCGCTCGCGATATCCAGCAACCCTGCAATTCACGAGTTCGCAAATACAATGATCCGCGACCACACTGCGGTGAATGAACAAGCCCTCGCGTTGTTATCGAAACTCAAGGCCGAACCGCAGGACAACTTTCTAAGCCAAGATCTCTTGAAAGGCGCGGACAAACTTGTCGACGAGATGAGTCAGCTGCGCGGCGCGGCATTTGACAAACGTTACGCCGAGAACGAACTCGCTTACCATAAGGCGGTGAACGGCCTCGTCGCCAACTCCTTTATTCCGAACATTGAAAATGCAGAGGTTAAGGCGCTATTCAAATCCGGTCTGAAGATTTTCCAGGCCCACGAACGCCACGCACAAATGATGGTCAAGAAGTTGAAATGAAATCAACCATCCAATTCCCTTTCGAGTGGTTCGTCATCGCGGCAGCAGTTGCTGTCGCGATTTCGGGGGGAATCCTTTTCTATCCGACACCATCGTCGGGCCAACGCCAAAGTGTTGAGCACGTTGTAGGGATCACAGACTTCGAGTTCGCCCCTGCCACGTTGCGTGTCCGCATCGGAGATACGGTCAAGTGGATAAATCGGGATCTGGCACCTCATACAGCAACGGCGAAGGACGAGAGTTGGGACACCGATCGCCTCGATCAAGGCGAAGCCCTTAGTGTTGCGGTGACGCGGGGGATGACGACGGATTATTATTGCCGTTTTCACCCCATGATGGTCGCGAAACTGCAGATCACAACCGTCGACTAGGTGTCCGGCTTGGGTCAAAACTTACCGTCAGCCAAGTTGGGCGATAGTCTGCGCTTAGGAAAAGCCAGCATACACCTGTTCAGTCGCAGACTGTAAAATCTATGAAATGCGCCTAGCACTTACGTAGGTGATGGCAGATGAGTGTTGTGGCTTGTTCCGGGCCAAAGCTTTGGCTTCCCATCCATCGACGGTTCGAATGAACCCCATAAAAACATCAGGCCCCAGGTCAACATGTGTAGCCAACAGGTATGTCCTTCCCGCGAGAACTGCTTCGTAGATATGGTTTGCCATCGCGGCCATCCCAGCATGCGTTAATCTGGTTTTAGCGCTTGTTAATATGCGAATCTTACAGCCCAATGAGTACGCTTGGATTATGTCAGCTTGTTTGCCAACGTCTGCTGTTCGAGGCCACAGCGCCGGTAGTGAGTCTTGGACACCGCCAGTTAAACCAACTGGGCGCGGAAATAAGCGACGTTCGTAATCAGTCCCGGCAGCAGCCAGTGAAACAACTGATTGACGGCGAGCACTTCTTCCAATGACGCTGATTGGTTTGCTGCTTCCTGTAACATCGTAGCGGTTGTGCTCGTGGGGTTTGGGAGCGCCATCGCTTCCGCCGCAAACGCTTGGTGCAATTCCTCAACAATTTCATTGTAGGCGGGCGTCTCAACAACACCGGTAAGATCACCCCAGGCCATTCTGAAATACGTCGGCCAACGGGCGAGCACGCGGTAGTCGGTATTTACAAACGGCAGACCAAGCGTGTTGCGGACTGATGCATAAACGTCCCGTGTCTGGTCGTCGGCGTGATGAGCTTCCATCAGCACAAACGGCACATCGACGTCGGGCGCATGTCGGCCATCAAACGGAGTGACGGCTGACTGCGCTGGCATTTCGCCAAGATCAAGTGCGAGCCGCGATTGCGTCGCCATCATCGCGTAAAGAAAGTTGCCATGCGAAAACACCTCAAGTGATTGCTTGATGTTCTCGATCTCGCGTGGCGCATACCCCATTTCACCCAAAGTGTTGACGCGCTTTGGAGGGTTAAGCTTGACCACGTCGTCTTCGATTTTTGCGCGCAATCTCGCACATGCAGCAACGGCCTCTTGGCTTGCCATCGCCGGCGCCGATGCCTTCCAAAGTGCTTCGTAAAATGTCTGATAGTGCGCCAGTGCCATCGTGACGACACCCATCCACGGCACTTGCAATACAAGCTTGGTGTCGTCGTAAAGTTCTTTGGTGCGTCCGGTGACGAGGAATTCCGGCACGGGATTGATCGATGGAATTGGGTCAGGCTTCAGGCGTTTGAGCATGTCGTGTCTCGGTTGCTTGAGGAGAGGGGCGATTAGGTATATCCAGTCGGTCACGCGAACTGAAGTTTGCGGCGGGCAAAGTTATCGGTATAGATAAACATGTGCCAACCCACGGGTGTGGTAAAAATAACCTGAAAGACTTCGGATAACCGGGGCAGGACTTCTGGGGGACACGGACTGCAACACAATTGATAGTGGCGACGCCGACAAATGAATTGAGCGGCGCCCTAGCCGTTGAGCGCCTTGACAGGTTGCCGGGCGGACAAAACAAAAAGATTGCAGTGCGAAAGACAAAAGCGCCTGGGGAGGCAACACGTTATGGACATCAAGACTCTGACCTACATTTTTGTTGGCACGTCTTTTCTACTTTATTTTGCCATTGCGATCTGGGCGCGTGCCGGGAGCACCGGCGAGTTTTACGCCGCAGGCCGCGACATCAGCCCGATGGCCAACGGTATGGCAACGGCGGCCGATTGGATGTCGGCGGTCACGTTCATTTCTCTCGCAGGCTTCATTGCATTCCAGGGCTATGACGCGTCGATCTACATCATGGGCTGGACTGGCGGTTATGTGCTGTTGACGTTGTTGATTGCCCCGTACCTTCGCAAATACGGAAAATACACCGTCCCGGAATTTATCGGCGACCGCTTTTACTCAACGTCGTGCCGTATCGTAGCTGTCGTTTGCTTGATCATCATCTCAATTACTTACGTCATTGGCCAAATGAAAGGCGTCGGCGTTGCATTCTCGCGCTTTCTCGAAGTGCCATACGACATTGGTTTGTATGCTGGTATGGCGATCGTGTTTTTCTACGCCGTGCTTGGTGGCATGAAAGGCATCACGTACACGCAGATAGCGCAATACGTTGTCTTGACGACCGCCTACATGATTCCGGCCATTTTCGTCTCCATCCAAATCACGGATAACCCGGTGCCACCGTTTGGCATGTTCAGTGACCTTGCTGGAACAAGCCAACCGTTCATGGAAAAACTCGACCTGATCACAGAAGATCTCGGATTCAAAAAATATACCGAGCAGGGCAAAAATACTTTCAACATGCTGCTGATCATGTTGACGATGATGATCGGCACCGCAGGCCTACCGCACATCATCATCCGCTTCTTCACCGTGCGTAAAGTTTCTGACGCGCGTTGGTCCGGTGGATGGACCTTGTTTTTTGTGGCCATCATATTTGTCACGTCGCCGGCCCTCGCAGCAATGGCCTATTACAATCTAATCAGCACCGTCCAGAATACCGAAGCGATCGGCAGCCAGGACGGTAACATTGTTTATGAAGAACGCCCGCAATGGTTCAAGAACTGGGAAAAAACCGGACTGTTACAGTTCAAAGATCTGAACGGTGACGGCCGTATCCAATATTACAACGAAAAGAATCCTGCGTTTGCAGCCAAGGCTGAAGAGTATGGCTGGAAGGGCTCGGAGCTGTTCCACAAGAAAGGTGGCAAGCTGGCGCCCGGTCCCGACCGAGATATCCTGACGCTTGCCAATCCGGAAATATCACAGTTGCCGAATTGGGTGATCGCGCTGGTAGCAGCGGGTGGCCTGGCAGCGGCGCTGTCAACGGCGGCTGGATTGTTGCTTGCCATCGCATCGTCGGTATCGCACGACTTGCTAAAAGGCGTCTTTATGCCCGGCATTAGCGAGAAGAACGAGTTGCGGGCGGCGCGCATCGCCATGGCTGGTGCGATCCTTGTTGCGGGATACTTGGGACTCAACCCGCCCGGCATCATCGCGGAGGTGGTAGCGCTTGCGTTCGGATTAGCGGCCGCCTCAATTTTCCCCGCCCTCATCATGGGCATCTTTTCAAAACGCGTGAACAACGTCGGCGCGCTCTTAGGTATGATTACTGGCATGGTTGCGACGCTCGGCTACATCTTCATCTACAAGGGCATGTTCTTTGTCGCCGGTACAAACCTTTTGGCGAATACCCCGGCCAACCACTTCTTCGGCATTGCGCCGGAAGCATTCGGCTGCGTCGCCGCTGTGTTGAACTTCGCGGTCGCGTACGGTGTGTCCATGATGACCGCACCAACACCGAAATATATTCAAGAACTCGTCGAGGATATGCGTATCCCCCGAAGTATGCGTGTTTAATTTTTGACACGCGGTTCAGTTGGCGCGGGCTTTTTTCCGGCCCGTGCAGTTTGGCAACAGGTGTTACAGTCAAATACGGCTATACAACTCTCTGACATCTTCTTGGCCTACTTGCCTGATGTTTACGCCACGTTTGTGGCGCGCTGCGCGTGCTGAGAAGAATTGTGGGAGGCAGATATGGCAACTGTGTTTGCAGTGCATGGCACATATGCCCATGTTGATGGCACGCCGATTGGGCGCACTGATGATGGCAGCGACAAACAGTGGTGG
>JAJFHI010000401.1 GCA_021775715.1 Hyphomicrobiaceae bacterium
TTTTTAAGCGTCTGTGCCAAAGGTCCCAAAAATGGGGACCGCGGATCACATCGCCCCTGCTGTGCGCTGCACTGCATCATGGCGTTGGGCCATCAATGCCGCGCGCTCCAGCGCTGTACCTGAATCTGACGTTAGCCTGGAAGTTCAGACAATCCAAGGGTTATTACTGACATGGCTAACAATGTGTCGCACCTGCCACACAGCGTATGTGCCCGGAGAGGTCCTTTCGGGTCTGAACTGATGCTGGACCGCCGTTGCCAAGAGCGGCCTCGAGAAGTCCGGACACGTCGTCAGCCTGACCAGCGCCGACCTCAAAAACCACCCACCCGGATGGCACAACGTTGGGAACGTTCCGGCAGATTGCCTTATAGATATCGAGACCGTCAGCGCCTCCATCAAGGGCTGCAACTGGATCAAATACCCGTACGGCTGTCGATAAGTGCGCAATGTCGGCAGAGGGGATGTAGGGCGGGTTACTCACAAGCAGGTCAAACGGACCGTCGATGCCATCGAGGCTGGAAGTTTGCATAAACGCCGCACGATCACCAACGCCGTGTCGGTTGGCATTGCGCGTCGCGGTGGCCAATGCATCGCCACTGATGTCAGTGGCAATGCCCGAGGCAAATGGCAACTCCGACAGCAATGTCACCAGCAGCGCCCCGGTTCCCGTGCCAATATCCAAAACCCGAAGCGGACGTTCGCGACCACCTTCAGCGTCAATAATTTCCAACGTTAGGTCAATTACTGTTTCAGTGTCTGGACGTGGGTCGAGTGTCTCTGACGACAGCTCAAACTTACGGCCATAAAATTCGCGCCAACCAACAATGCGCGAAAGCGGCTCTTCTCGACACCTACGCGCAGTAAATTCTGCCAACCGGGCAGACTGTTCTGCGGTGAGCCTCTTGTCCGGCCAGGCAATCAGATGTTCGGTCGGAATCGCGCAGGCCTCGACCAGCACGTGACGCGCCTCACGCTCCGGCGCCTCAATAGACGCATTGCTGAGCGCGCCCGTTGTCTGCTGTAACGCCTCGCGAAGAGTGGTCGGCTTGGTCACTGTTCCTAGTCTCCGACGCCCTGATTGACATCGGCCAGCAGTGTTGCCTGGTGGTCTGTGATAAGTGCGTCGATGATCTCATCAAGACTTCCGCCGATCATCACCTGTTCAAGCTTGTGCAGAGTCAAACTAATCCGGTGATCCGTCACGCGACCTTGCGGAAAGTTGTACGTGCGAATGCGCTGCGATCTATCACCCGTTCCGACCTGTGCTTTGCGGGCTTCGGCACGTTCATTTGCAAGTTTTTCGCGTTCGACCTCGTAAATGCGCGCGCGTAGCACTTGCATTGCAAGACGTCTGTTTTGGTGTTGCGACTTCTCAGCCGATACCACGATAATGCCTGTCGGAAGGTGCGTAATTCGCACGGCACTGTCCGTGGTGTTGACGTGCTGGCCGCCGGCTCCCGAGGCTCGCATGGTGTCAATGCGAATGTCATCGGGTTTGATGTCGAGGTCGACCTCCTCAGCTTCGGGAAGCACCGCGACTGTTGCCGCGGACGTGTGGACCCGCCCCTGTGTCTCCGTTGCCGGAACACGTTGGACACGGTGCACACCGGACTCAAACTTTAGCCGCGCGAAAACCCCTTTGCCGGTCACTGAAACGACAATTTCGCGGAACCCGCCGAGATCGCTATCTGACGCTGACATGACCTCAATTTTCCAATTGTGTAACTCGGCATAGCGCTGATACATGCGATAGAGATCGGCTGCAAAAAGCGCAGCTTCATCACCGCCTGTACCGGCGCGAATCTCCAGAATGGCGCTTCGATCGTCAGCCTCATCCTTCGGAAGCAGCATGATCTGCAAGTTCTGCTCAAGTTCTTCCAGCCGTGGTCCAACGGCGGCCAATTCCTCACGAGCCATTTCCAACATTTCAGGATCGGTGTCAGACGCCTCAACAAGCCCGCGCAGATCAGCTTCCTCAGCTTGCGCCGCCAGGAGCGAATTGATTGCCTCGACGACGGGATTGAGGTCTGAGAACTCCTTGGACAGCTTTGCAAACGTTGCCTGGTCTATACCGCTGTTGAGCTCTGTTTGGATGGTCTCCCAACGGCTGACAAGCTTGTCTAATTTCACTCTAGGAATTGCATTCATTTAAAAGGGGTCGTCCTTACGTGGGGCGCGGCTCAACCTCAACTGCATGAGCTGATCGGGCCTAAAGAATCGCCGCATCTAACCCTATTGCCTGTCAGACCGCAATTTGTTGTCATCGCCACGACGAGCGCGCGTTGTCGTAGGGTCGACGACGACCAGTGCCGTTCTTTTCCGTTGGCCCGGCAACTGTTCTTCGATGAGTTGAACCCCAGCGCCCGAGATCAGGAAAATATCAATTCTATCATGATGTTACATAGGTCTCGCCTACAAAAAACCATCTGTCCTTCAATAACAACAGCAAACGAAGCCCGCATTTAATCGCGTTCTGCAACTTCTCGCTGAACGGCCAGACCCCGTTTTGATGTAGTTCACGGGCCTGTCCGGGGCCGGCAAGTCGACGATTGCCAACGCACTTGATAAGCGTCTCAGCGAATTGGGCCACCATCTTTATCTGCCAGATGGCGACAACGTTCGCCATGGCCCCAATCGCGACCTTGGTTTTACAGCCGCCGACCGTGCCGAAAATATCCGCCGAGTTGCCGAGGTTGCCCGCCTAATGACAGATGCCGGGCCCATAACTTTGGTATCTTTCATCTCACCCTTTCGCGCCGAGCGGCAAATGGCCCGCGAACTGTTTAAGGACGACGAATTTCTCGAAGCTTTTTATAAAGTGGCAGGCAGTCCCGGGCTTCATCTCAGTACGGGATCAACTGAGATCGAAAAACTTGTTGACGAGATAATCTCAAATCTTGAACAGAAACGGCTGATCTAGAGTCTGTCAGGTTGAATTGATTGCGGAAGTATGATGCGCTAGCACATCGGCACCTGAGCGCGATTGCTTAAAACGAAAACTGATAAACAGACACGAAGCAAAAGCTTAGAGCGCAGTCACGATCTCAATTCGATTCCACCTAAGTGTGAAACGAGATAACTCGAAGACTTTGAGCTTGTGGTTATGTCAACGCTCAAAGCATTCGCCATGAAACTCATTGGGTAATCCATGAACAATTACGAAGAACTCGCGACACGGCTCCTCCCCGTCGTCCTGGAAGCCGGGCGTGAGCTCATGAACCTGTTCGGTACCGACGACCGCTCCAATACAAAGTC